>CAYHRX010000575.1:0-2463 GCA_964359075.1 uncultured Chitinophagales bacterium | reverse complement strand
AGTCCGCGGCCACGCTTGCGCCTGTTTCTGCAACGACCTGCTCAATGACTTTGGAGATATCTTCGGCAGAGATCTGTTTGGGAAGATACTCCTGGATGATGGCAAGTTCCTTCCTCTCCTGGTCAGCGAGTTCTGGTCGACCTCCCTTATCGAACTGCTCGATGGACTCCTTGCGTTTCTTTGCAGCGCTCATCATTACCGCAACGTCATCTTCAGGCGTCATCGGCTGGCCTGTGCCGCGCTTCTCAATCTCCTTCTCCATCAACGCTGCTCGAAGTGTCCGGAGCGTTTCAAGCCGAGTCTTGTCCGGCATCTTCATTGCCGCCTTGATCTCGTCGCTGATCTGTTCTTTCAATCCCATCAGTTACACTCCACCATAAATCTTCACCACATTCCCACTCACACTCTTCGCTTCATCAGAGCACAGGTAAAGGACGAGTTGCGCAATCTCCTGTGGTGTGACCCATTTGGAGAAGTCCGCTGTGGGCATTGATTGCCTGTTGGCCTCCGTGAGAATGATACTTGGAGCGATGGCGTTCGCGGTAATGCCGGCGGCTTTCGTCTCTTCAGCAATCGTCTCGGTGAGCGTCACGACCGCACGTTTCGAGATTGCATATGGTCCCTTCCTAGCGCTCGGCGAGAGCGCTGGCATCGCAGCAATGTTGACGATGCGGCCGAACTTCTGCTTGCGCATCACTCGAAGCGCACTGCGACAGATCAGGAACGCGGTGCGCATGTTCAGCTTCATGATGCCTTCCCACTCGTCGAGCAACACTTCGTCAATCGTGCTGCCGCCAAGGTAGCCACCAGCGGTATTGACCAGATAGCTCACGCTGTCAAACCTCTTCACGACTTGAGAGACGAATGAGTCGACCTGGCCTTCTTCTGTCAGGTCAGTATTCATTGTCAGAAGTCTGGCCGGATTCTGTGCAACACGCTTCGCGAGATTGGCAAGTGATTTCTCTGATGCGTATGGAATGGCGATATTGAGTCCCGCGTCGAAGAGGTGCTCTGCACACACGCTGCCAAGTGCGCCAGTGCCGCCAGTGACGATTGCAGTCTTGCCGGAGAATGTCATCGAGGTCAAAGAACTTGTGGGTCAATTGGACATCGTTAATATATCCACGTAGTGAAAGAGAGTCAAGGATTGATAGAGACGCTCATGTTGTTGAACCGCAAAGCCCGCAAAGTCACGGAAGAAAGGACACAAAAGGAATTCACTCTCTTTGCGGTTCTTTGTGTGTTTCTTCTTCGCGACCTTTGCGTTTAGGTTTCCAGGTTGCATTTTGCCCAATGTAACACTACATTTTATCCGTGTTTGATCTCATCAAGGAGTACTAGTGTCGTCAAGAAACCTGTTTTCGCTTCTCGTCTGCTTCACGCTCATCGCATTAACCACCACCATTGCAGCGGACAAGCTGAAGGTGGGGGACAAAGCACCCGACTTCACTCTTCCGTATGCAACGAAAGACACGCTCGTTGAAGCGCTCAGACTCTCGGATGTCATCGGGAAGAACAACATCATCCTTGCCTTCTACCCTGCCGATTGGAGCGGAGGCTGTACGAAGGAAATGTGCACGTTGCGCGACAACTTCAGCGCGCTCTCCGAGCTTGGTGCAGTTGTCTATGGCATCAGCGGAGACTATATCTACACCCACCGTGAGTGGGCGAGGCACCACAACCTGCAGTTCGCGCTCCTGTCCGATCATAGCCACGACGTCGCCAGAACATACGCAAGTTACAACCCCGACACAGGCTTCAACCTTCGGACCGTGTACGTCGTAGACCGCAAGGGCAACATTGCCTACATAGACCTTGCCTACAAAGCAGGCACGCCCGATTCGTTTGAGAAACTGAAAGCCGCGCTGACAACGCTCAAGTGACTTCCCTGCCTCCATGTCTGACTACACACCAGTTTCTTGCTCACTCTCAGGGTTAACCATGCACATCATACTTCGTATTACATTGGTCACGACACTCTTTCTCGCCGCTACCGCAGTCCACACACAATCACCCTCACTTATCGTTGAGGGCGAAAAGCATTTCGCCAGCATCAAGCAACTCACATTTGGCGGGGAGAACGCAGAAGGATATTTCTCGTACGACGAGACACGACTCATCCTCCAGTCAACGCGGGATGAGTACAAGTGCGACCAGATGTTCGTGATGGACCTGACTGATCTCAACGTACAACTCGTGAGCACCGGGAAGGGACGAACAACATGCGGTTACTTTCTGCCGGACGACAAGCGGGTCCTCTTCTCATCAACCCATCACTTCAATGAGGCCTGTCCGCCACCTCCTGACTACTCCAAGGGTTATGTGTGGATGATCTCACCTGAGTACGACATCTTCACTGCAAACACAGACGGCTCCGACTTGAAGCAGCTGACAACGACACCGGGCTACGATGCAGAGGCAACGATTTCGGCCACTTTCCAGGTTTCGCCGATGTTGCCGGGG
>CAYHRX010000574.1:0-2464 GCA_964359075.1 uncultured Chitinophagales bacterium | reverse complement strand
CGCTCCAGCGCCGAGATTGACTGGAGCGGAAAGGCCATCGGCGACCTCATCACCGTCAGCCTGAGGGACACATCACTGCGCGTGAAGTTTGGAGTCTTCAGAGTTGATGCGCCTCCCATCGATATCCCCGTTCAGTTCCCATGGCTGCCGCAGGGATCAAGTATTCCCATCCCCGACACCACAGTCAACGTTGCGGACCTGCGGGATACCATCGAGACGTTCCAGCGCGTGACTTTTGAAAATGGCAGCATGAGTCTGACGCTGCAGAACAACCTGCCTGTCCCCATGCAGGTGATGAATCCCATACGTCTCGTCGATTCCCGCGGCACATCGGTTGCCACGTTCGTCTTCAATCCTTCAACGATCCCGGCCAACAGCTCGCGCACCGCGTCTGACGACGTTGCCGGAAAGACGCTGGAGAACATCATCAGGATCACGGGCATTTCTCTGCACACCCCCGGAAGCCAATCGCCGGTCACTATCCCGTTCGGGACGCTCTTCTCTGCTCATCTGGCAACGAGCGATCTGAAAGCCAAGCAAGCGGTGTTTGCCAGCATCCCTCCGCAGCGCCTGAGCGATAACGATACAACGCACGTGACAGTCGATGACTCGACGCTCGTGAAGGAGCTGTTCATCAGCACCGGTTCGTTGAACCTCGCGTTCACCAGTCGGGTGGACCTCGACATGGTCTTCAAGTATCGGCTCAATGAATTGCTCAGACCCAACGGGAATACATTTGTTCCTTATGAGGATAGCTTGTTCCTGCCTGCGCGGGGCAGCGGTGCGCGTACCGTGAACCTTGCCGGTTCCAAAATGCAATCGCAAGGCCAACAGCTCATCAGGTCGTTGGAAATCATCAGCAGCGTCATTCTGCCAACCGGTTCCCCTGAGCCGGTAACCGTGAACGATACAGACCGGGTTCTGATCAACGTCACCCGTACTGCTTCGATTATTGCAGATAGTGCTGTTGGCGTCTTGAAGCCCACGTGGGTCAACATCAACACGCTTATCCCTGTCAACTTCGGCGATCTCCCGACACGGTTCAGCGGGCAGCTACGAATTCCATCGGCAATGCTGGCGCTCTGGACGAATTCGACAATCGGATTCCCAATGGACCTCAACATCAGAATCGGAGCAAGGAAAAACGCCGCCGGTGATTCCGTGTTCTTGAACATGCCTATCTCGCAGAAGCGAGTTACCACCGGTTCCGATCTCATCCTGTTCGACCAGGGCGAAGTGGGGACATTCCTGAGCCAGTTCTCCGGCAGGCTGCCAAATGAACTCCGCATAGAAGGAAGGACACTCGTCAATCCGCCGGATGCGTACAATCCGACGCCCGCAGGAATTGGCACGGTCGGGAGGAACAGCTCGCTCAGTGGGAACGTGGACCTGCAAGTCCCACTCATGATGGGCATCGTCAACGGCACTTACAACGACACGCTTGTGCTTGGAGATACCTCCGCGGATGGACGGAGGGACTACACCATCAACAAGGACCGAATCAACGACGTGAGTTCCGGGACTATGGTCTTCGAGGTGAAGAACGCCATGCCGGTGCAGGTTGGTTTTACGCTGCGGCTGCTTGATGTAAGGAAGCAGCCTTTGCTCCTCGTCCCACAATCAGGGGAAGAAATGCGTATCAATGCGGCGAGCGTTGACGGAGAAGGGAATGTAGTACTGGCTGCCAACAGTACGGCATCGTTCCAGTTGAACCAGGCTGAAGTGCAACGATTCAACCCGGCGGAGTACCTGACGTATGCGCTTTCACTGGTCACGACTCCGGGCGCTCCGGCAGTCCGGTTCAAGACGAGTGACTATGTCCAGGTACGAGTGTGGTCGAAACTAACATACAGGGTGAACCGATGATGACGACGACTCGATACTCGTTAGCGTTTCTATTGGTGGGATGCCTGCTTGCCCCAAACCGGCTCTTTGCGAATGAGCGCTCGACTATCCGCGGCATGGGCATGGCACGAACCTTTGTGGCTTCGTCACGTGGACTCGACGCCGTCGGGGTGAACCCGGCGAACCTCGCTGTGCCTGATCACGGCACGGTGACATTCTCGATCCTGCCATTCGGCGCGCATGTTGGCAGCGACTTCCTTGACTACGATCTCTATACGAAGTACTTCACGGGCGTACAGACGGATAGCGGCCGCGTTGGACGCTACCTAACGGAGCAGGACAAGAAACAGATCATGGACAGCTTCACTGACCCCCTTGCGCGTACAACTGCAGAGTTGGAGGCGAGGCTGATTGGAGCAACCTATCGACTTGAAGGGATTGGCGCCGTTGCGTTGTCTGTTACGGACCACATTGGGGCGTTTGCTGATGTGCCGCGTGATTACTTCAAGTTCATCTTGAACGGAAATCCAACAGGCTCCTCATATAGATTCGACGGCGCCAAAGTCCAGGCCTCCTGGACCCGTGAGTATGCTCTTTCCTTCGGGGTGAATCTGCCTCG
>CAYHRX010000573.1:0-2465 GCA_964359075.1 uncultured Chitinophagales bacterium | reverse complement strand
TGGTCTGTTCGGGAGCTCGATGGGCGCGGCCATAGCAGTACAAGCGGCCGCGGTCGACAAGCGAGTAAAGGCTGTCGTGGCCGAAAGCGGCTTCGCAACGCTGCGCACGGTCTTTGACGACTACCAAAAGCGGATGATTAAGATGCCGTGGCATTACCTCCGCAACCTCGTCATCAAGCGGTCGGAACACCTTGCACACTTCAAGGCGAATGCCGTTTCACCACTCGAAGCCGTCAGAGATATCCACGTTCCCCTCTTCATTCTCCACGGCACGGCAGATGACCGCATCAGGTATGAGTATTCAGATCTTCTTTACAAGAACGCCAGGCCCCCGAAAGAGCTATGGCTCATCCAGGGCGCGAAGCATAACGATATGGCTGACGTCGGGGGTGAGGATTACGCGAGGAGGATTGTGGAGTTCTTCAAGAAGAACTTGTAGACGGTCGGTTCAGAATGAAGGGTCACAGCGGCAGCCAGTAGCTCACCTTCAGCAACAGCACATCCTCGTGCGGGAGTGTGAACGTATCGCTGAAGCGTTGGCCGAACCCCTGCGCGTAACTCCCGCTATCATGAAACCTCCCCTGTGTCCAGACAAGATAGAGCGTGCTGCCCGGCAGGTATTCCCATCTCAGAAGAATGTTCGCGTTAAAGATGATACGGTTGAAATCGTAGCTTGCAGCGATCGGCGTTGGTGGCGCGGCAAACGAATCGCTGCCGGTAAGCAGCCGGTAGCTGCTATGCTTCCCCCGGGCAAGCAGCGCCTGGGTGTAAAACTGCAACGAGACGGTTTTTGTGAATGTGACAATCCCGCGCAACGCAATGTCCAGCTCATCCAGATCCCGGTCTGCAAACAGGCTGTTCGTCCCAACACTCACGATTGAGCCGCCAGCCAGAACGCCTGTTTCACTTCTCCGAGTCCGTTCATAATACACCGATGGCGTGAGCTCCATCCACGAGGCAGGGCGGATCTTGACGCTCACACTCGTGCCAAAACTTCTCTTCTTCTTCACATCGAGTGTGTACTGGCGGCCAACACTGAGGGAAATATCCTGCCGCTCGTCTGTTGTGAGGCGGAGATGAAATGTGTGGGCGGCCGGTCGCCTGTACCTGCCAATGATGCCGCGCTCTGCATCATCGTATGCAGGATGTGAATACGTGTACACCCATGAGCCCAGCCAGAAATTCATGAACTCACCGGTGAACTCGGTGTTCAATACTGCGTGCGTAAGGATGCCGTCCCAGTTCCATCGGTACTCCGGATTCAACGCCGCTGAGTACCGACGGAAGACACCTGACGCGAAGTACTCTCTATAGAGAAGCTGAATGTACCCTCCGTGGTCATGTGGTTGGGCAAAGAAGCCAAGATCATTGGGATTGAAATAGCGAGACGCGAAGTTGTAGGATGTTGTGTAGAACCAGTGCTCTGCTGCAATTTTCGAGAACAGCAACCGCCCGGCAAGACCGTTACGCTTCGTTGCAGCACTGGAGGACTGGGATCCAGCAACATAACCATCGATGGTGTATGTGCCCCTCTCAAGCCGTACGTTCCAGTCTACTCCTCCAGAAATCGCCGGCAGAACATTTTCCCGAGAGGTTGAGGTCACGATGCCGCCGACCCATGAATCACCCTCAAGATCCTGTTTCAACCGAACGACGTTATAGACTCCACGTGGCTCTGTCCTCGCCGAGGATCTGTGTCCAAGGAAGTCCTTAACCACAGCCTCTTCTTCATCCGTGACTGCCGTCAGCGCTCCAAGCGATAATCCAGCAGTTGTGTGGCCGGAGACTTTTGCCGCACCGAGAATCGTTGTGACAAGCGGGTTCTCTTCGACACTTCCACCCGTCGGAGCCACGACCGAGAACGCGCTTGATGGCCGCTTCCCCACACGCCGCGAGAAAAACAGCGGCATCGACGTGTTGTCCACTCCGGCCCCAAATGTGAAGAGCTGCGATCCTTCCACAAAGAACGGGCGCTTCTCGGGATACCGCGTTTCAAACACTGTCAGATTAAGCACTGCCTGGTCAACTTCCACCTGACCGAAGTCCGGGTTTACCGAGGCATCAAGTGTGAAGTTGCGCGTGAAGCCATACTTCAGGTCAAGTCCTCCCCGAAACTTATGATCAGATGGACTGGACCGGGATGAATTCGTGGGATGAAATGTTGAGGTGCCGGATGCGTACGGCGAAACATTCAGATGGAGTGGCGGAGAGATCTCCGTCAGGCCTCGCAGATGTCCCCACCGTGAGATCTGCAGACGCTCGCTGCGTGGAATCATCACCCATTCATCAGTCTCGTGCTTACGACTGATGTAGCGGCGGAAATTGATGCCCCATTCCAGTTCTTTTCCATCTTCCTCGGAGAACCTTAACGCGTTGTACGGAATCTCAAACTCGGCAGACCAGCCGTCCAGATACGTTGCTGTCTTCACGCTCCACACTGCATCAAGCGTAATATCGTACACGGC
>CAYHRX010000572.1:0-2470 GCA_964359075.1 uncultured Chitinophagales bacterium | reverse complement strand
GAGGTCATAAGCTTCGTCGAGAACCAGCGACATTACGGCCGTGGTCTCGGTTGGATCGACGCTCACCTGCTTGCATCTGCGCGGCTATCGGGCTCAGCGTTGTGGACGCTGGACAGGCGGCTCTCCACGGCGGCAGCGGCTTTGACAGCCCACAGAGCGCGCGGGGACCTCGCCCGGCAGCACAGCAAAGATCGTCAGGCCGCTCCTCCTTTCGACTAAGGGGCACTGGATGAAGCGCGTCAGGCAGTCCATCATCGATATCGCTTCCCTTGCCAGGCAAGGCCGGAAGGATGCTCTTCTCCGTGCTGTCCAGGACCATCTGCATCCCTCTAAAGCAGTGGATGCGCTCTACGCGTTTCTCGAAGACGATTCAGAATTCGAGGGATTGAAGACCCTCCACCGAGTTCTGAACGAGGTCAGGGAAGCGATTCTTCTCCTTGCAGAGAGGATCCCTGTGGATGGTGAGGTGGTCGAGGCACTCGCTGTATTCGGTGGTGAGCGCGCCCGAACTCGAATGCTGAACATCCTGCACTCCGGAGATCTGTCCAAGGCGCATGTTGAGACGGTCGCTAACGCACTGGCCGAGTTTGGCGACAAGCGGCTAGCACCGTTTCTGGCTGGCCACTTCCAGAGCCGACACGGTGTGGATGTGCGAGGGAAGGCTGCTATGCTGTGGTGGACGTTGAGCCTCCTGTCGCATCTCTCGGAGCAGGAGAGGTCGATTCTCAAGGACTGCATTGCCGGAGAGGATGATCAGGAGGTCCGCGACGCTCTCCATGATGCACGGCACCTGCAGAGTGACGCGCCGCGTGCACAAGAAAACCATGCCAGAGGCATCGATGAGATAGTGGAGCACGCCTTCACTGATCCTGGAGCAGCATTCCATCGAGCGATGATCCAATCTGGCATCCGCACCGCGCTGCGCAATGAAGTTGCACTGTTGCACTTACTGGCTGATGAGACCCCTCCGCTGCCTCGCCTGCTCGTGAGCTTCGCCTTCTATCCAGAGCATCCACCGGAGTTGTCGATGCCTCAAAGTGAAAAGCAACGGGCCTTGGAGTTGATCCATCGGGCTGCGGAGCAGAGCGGAGGTAGCGTCAAAGATGCTTTGGCGATTAGAGGGAAGCAGTGGGGCCTACTCCTTGCTGACGCTGCAGGCAACGGTTACTACGCTGCCGCGCCCAAGGGAAGCCAATGGTGGGAACTGTGGCAACTCGCGTGCGAGGAGGCTGGGGAGGCACTATATGGATCGGTGTTCAGAGCCTCTCGGGGCGAAACCGAATTGGCAAATGGGACGAAGCCGGACATCGTGGTTGCGGGGGACTGCATCAAGACAGACCGGAACGGACACATCCTACACTCGCCCCTCATCATCGACGCAAAGGTCGGACGTTACTACGACGATCCTCCCTGGCTGGACTACGTGGACCACTGCGATAAGCTCGAGATTTGGTGGCTAAGTATGGGCCGTAGTGAACAAGACGGAGATTCAAGTAAACCCTCGCCACACTTCTTGGGCGCTCTTTCAATCGCAATTGCGGACCTCCTTGCGGATGGGAAGTCCACGGTGGACTCATGGAGAGCGAGTATCGATCCACAGGAGCTAGCTCTCGTACGAGAGTTTCTTGAGATGTGCGATGTGAGCCCCGATGAATTGCCAATTCAGCGTGAGTGGGCAGAGCGGGGCTACTCCGACCCAGTGGTTCAACAAGTGATTGCGGCCTCCAGGTAGACGCAGTTGCGCGATCTGTACGCTAAGCTTCGGGGATGGGCTGGAGAATACACAGTGCGACGTCAGGGCTCCGTGTTTCTTATAAATAGCCACAAGCGCAGGGATCCTTACGAGGTCAACCTGGAATACGGCACGTGCACGTGCAAGTATTTCCGCAACGACACGGGCTTTGTTTGTCGGCGCTGCGTGCACATGTTTGCGGCCGAGCTCGTGGTTCGTGACGAAGCCCTCCCGCTACGAATGCGAGCATTGCATCATCAGCTTGAGGCTCTGAAAGCTCGCCTTACGAGAAGGGTAATTCGTCATGGCCGGGATGTCGTTCTTGAGTTGCGACAAAGAGGGCTTTCGGTTGTGGCAGATGCCATGCAGAGGATAATCGACGAGATCCAGTCGGCTGAGGAAATACACGCAGAGATGTATGAGGATCGTCACGCAGTCTTGACGGCATTTAATGCCTTCTGAATCTGGTTCGGTTCCATGACTTGCTGCCCTTCGGGCCATTCAAGCTGATGTTCCCAGACGGAGGAAAAGCGAAGTGAAGACTTTCGTCAGACATTCGCCGAATGGCGAACCGCAGCTGCGCCGGCCGCGGGCTATCGGGCGCTCCCGCAGTCTGCGCGTTCCCTTGCAGCAAGCCGCTACGAAAGGAACAGAGACGATGGTACCGTAATGACCCCTGGAAGCTACTCCGAATTTCAACTCAGGTTGGGACACCCTAAGCGGGGGCGAGCCTAGCGA
>CAYHRX010000571.1:0-2473 GCA_964359075.1 uncultured Chitinophagales bacterium | reverse complement strand
AATCAGTGGCATAGATCATCCTCCTATTGGGTTTTGCATGGCGTTGTACTGCTCACGAGCCCATGCTTCAAACGTCGGGCGCTCTTGCTTCAGGATCGCCTTCATGGCATGGTTGTATGCAAGCTCAAGAGCCTCTCGGTTCTCCTCGAGCCAGTCGTCAAACGCTTGAACATTCACTTTCCCCTCCGCAGAAGAACCGCTGCCTGCTCGGCTTCTTGAATGTTGTACCCGCACCCTGGACAAAACCGGATGTGCAGCTCTGGTAAGACCAGTTCTTTCTTCTTCTTTTTGCCTACGGTGGGGCTACCGTGCTTGGGGCTGGGAATCTTGTGCGTGAACGCCAGGTGACGACCGAAGGCCTTGGAATCACCAAACTCCTTCTTGCCATCCGGACAGTCCTTGATGGGACATCGGTAGCTGCCTCTTGATGACGGCTTGACAACGGCGAACACGTCAGATGTCGTACGAAATTGTTGTTTTGGCATTGTACTATCCTCCTGTGTAGTTCATATGATCGCTCGTGGTACTCACGGCGTATGTGTGTAGACGTATTTCTTCTCAGATGGCGTTAGGTACACCGCCCGCAAACACTTTGGACAGACCCTGATCTGTTCAGCATACTCCATCTTGAGGTCGTGAGTCAGGCACAAGCACTGGATGTAATACTGAACGAGTGCGAAACGTGGCTGTTTACTCTCGTGCTCGATAGTCTCTTTAAGCGTTGCGTCAATGGAAAGCCAATGCTTCCGTCCTTGTACTGTCACAACGCGAACCAGGCTCCTGTTGCCAAGAGCCTGGACGATACTCGCTGCTACCTGAGAGGGAACGTGGAGCGACCATCCGATATCGTGGAATGTCAATGGAACGCCTCCGCCAACGTCCAGAGCATAGAGAGCCGCAAGCAGAATCTTCTCACGTAGTGATAAGGTCTCGTTCTTCCAGATCACGAGTGGAATCTCAAGCTGTCGTGCCAGTAGGTTCATATCGTTCACCTCCTCTCTGAATGAACCTCACACTGGCAGCATCACGACTTCTTACTCTCGGGCTTGGCCAAAGCGGGATTCTTCTTCGCTCCCGATTTGTACCATCCCCAACGCGCCCTTGATTGAGCCACGATGTTGTCCTTGGCCGACGCTGGAGCACACCCAGCCTTTATAACGGCTGCGGCGACCTCTTCAAATTTAGGGTCGCCGCCTTTGGTCACCTTGGCAAGCTCACGGTCTATCACCTGCGACCGTGGCGCGCCTCGTTTACCTGGTTGTTTCTTTTTCATGGCATCCTCCTGATTGTGGTTGTGGTTTGAGTACCGTCGTGCGACGGGTTTGTGAAGTTCCTTGCTGTAGGGAATGAGTTCTGTTCCTCCGGCTATGGTCACCTGACGCAATGGTTCAGTTTCTGATTGCACAAGTACCGACGAACAGTATCCACTATCAAGGTCACCGTGCTTCTTGAGAATCGTGACCGTATGGAACAATCCATCAACGAGATACGTCGTGCCGACTTCAGCGTCCTTCGCAGTGATCATAAATCCTCCGGAAACAGATCTGGTTTCTTTGAAATGTGAACGTGTCCATCACGAAACTCGATATCGTAGTGCTTTAGTACCACGCGTAAGATTCCTGAAACGACGACCGTCATTGGCTTCTTCATCCTCGCTGCCAGGTGGTACAACTCGGGAATGATCTCTTCGTCAAGTTTTGGCGAGTACATGACCCTTCTTCCCGTTGAGACTCAGCACAATCTTTGTGACATCCTCCGCCGATCCAGACTGTACATGCTCGTCAACACTCGGCATCTTGCGGACCATGATGGTGACTTTGCGTGCAGAGGGATCGACAACAATTCGGTCGATGAACCTCTTGAGGATGGCCTTCTGCAGATGCATCGGCCCTCTCTTGATGCCGCCTTCAAAATCTCGCAGGAGCGTCATTACACGCTCGGATACCGATTGATAACGCGCCCGGTCGCCGTTTACTGGAACCTGTAACTGTTCCTCCAAATGCTTCTTTTCTCGTTCCAGTGCTTCGATTCTCGGTTTCACCTCGGTTACCGCAACACCCCTCTCTATTAAAGAGAGCAAGCCTACGAGTGCCTGACGGTTGACAGTAATCCGTCTTCGCAACTCTTTCCCGCTTGCCACGATGGATCCACTCTTCAATCGCTTGTGAAGTTGGGCGGACACCTCCTCGCGGAATTTCTTGCTGGCAACAAGCTCGCGGACGGCCTCGATGACCTTCTTTTCAATCTCGTCTTGCTTGATCAAGAACGGACCACACACGCTCCGACCTTTCGTGTGATAGCCGCTGTCGACATAAAACCCTTTCCGATATCCTTTTGAGCGGACGGTCTTGGTGATGCCATGATATTTGAACTTGCACCTCTTGCAGACGATCAGACCAGACAATAGGTAGGTTGAATTCAGACTGTAGCGGTTGCGGCGATACGGTTTGGCTCCTTCGTTGGCCTTGAGCCA
>CAYHRX010000570.1:0-2482 GCA_964359075.1 uncultured Chitinophagales bacterium | reverse complement strand
TGCTTCGGCAGAAATCGCCTCGCAATGACCAGTGAAAGAGTTTTTCATCACCCTGTTAGTTCATTCCCATCATTGCTGCAGCACGCGCATGATCGAGCACGGTTGCAAGAGCGTTCATGGATGTGTTCATCAGATCCAGGATAGGTGAAGGGTAGATCCCAAGGAAAATCACAATCAGCGCCAGCGGCCACAGCATCACCATTTCCCGCCCATCCATGTCGGTGAGGTTCTTCCACTTCTCAGGAATCTGGCCGAGGAACACGCGTTGCAACGTCCAGAGCATGTATCCCGCCGTCACTACAATCGTGATCGTACCGATGATGGTGAGAACACGGAACGTCTGGAACGCACCAATCAACGAGAACGCCTCGCTGATGAATCCACTCAAACCGGGCAACCCCAGCGCAGCGAAGAATGCTATCGACATCACCCCGGCGTACTTTGGCATTTGATTCATCAGACCGCCAAACTCATTGAGTCCACGAGTGTGCGCCCTGTCGTAGATGACGCCGACAATAAGGAAGAGCATGGCGGTGATGGTGCCATGGTTGAACATCTGGAACACCGCACCGGTGATCCCCTGCGTGTTCATCGACGCCATACCGAGTGTGACGACACCCATGTGACTGATGCTCGAATACGCGATCAACTTCTTGAAATCCGTTTGCGCCATCGCCACGAACGCTCCGTATACCATGCTGATCACACCCAGCAGGGCCAGCTCCCAGGAGTAGTGCACCATCGCGTCGGGGAACATCGGGAAACTGATACGCAGCAGACCGTAGGTCCCCATCTTCAGGAGAACGCCTGCAAGGATGACGCTGATGGGAGTCGGCGCCTCAACGTGGGCATCCGGGAGCCACGTGTGGAACGGGAAGCACGGAATCTTTATGGCAAAGCCGATGAACAACGCGATGTAGGCAATGTACCTCCAGGTCGTGTGCATTCCTGCAAGCAAAGAATCCGGCGCATAGTTGGCCGGGTCCATCATCGCCAGCATGTTGAACGTATGCATCTTCTCGAGACCTTCGGCCCCTCGCTTCAGCGCCTCAGTCACTGAGTATATGACGCCGTTCGCATCAATGTACACATTCACGCTGAAGTAGAGTGCGATCATCGCCAGCAGCATGAGAACACTGCCAAAGAGCGTATAGAGGAAGAACTTGATCGCCGCATACTCCCGGCGCGACCCGCCCCAGATCCCGATCAGGAAGTACATCGGCAGCAGCATTACTTCCCAGAAGATGTAGAAGAGGAAGAAGTCGAGCGACACGAACACGCCCATCATGCCGGCATCGAGCAGCAGAAAGAGTGCGAAGTAGCCCTTCACGGATTTCTCAATGTTCCAGGAAGAGATGGCAGCGACAGCACTGATGAGGGCAGTCAGGATGACCATCGTGACGCTCAGGCCGTCGATGCCAAGGAAGTACTCAATGTGAATGCGACCAAACCACGCCACGCTTTTGATGTCGATCCAGGTCGCCTTCTCAACGAACTGCATCCCGGCTTCCGCATTGATGCCCGCCATCCCCTTGTCGAACCTCATGAAGATGACAACGGAGAGAACGAGTTGGAGGAGGGTGATGCCCAATGAAGTCCAGCGGATGGTGTTCCGTTGTTCTTTCGGTATGAGGAGGACAAGGACCATTCCAAGCACAGGCAGGAATGTTATCCACGTCAGTACGCCGATTCCCAAGAGTTGCATAGAAGAGCTATCCTGTTAGTTCAAAAAAGTCTGAAAGCAAAGTAGAATATCATGACTCCAAACACCGCGAACACGATATACGTCTGCACCCTGCCGGTCTGGAACTTGCGCAGCACAAGTCCGCTGAAACCGGAAAGGTACGCCGTGAGATTCACGAGTCCGTCAATCACAACATTGTCGAACTTGCCACTGATGAAGGAGGTGACCTTCGTGATCGAACCCGCACCGTTCACAACCCCATCAATGATGTTGTCGTCAAACCACTTCCACATCGTTGTCATCGCCAGGGTGCCATTCACCACGACACTCATGTACAAATCATCGAAGCCCCACTTGTTGAGCAAGAACCTGTGGACGGGACTGAGGCTCACGGCAATCTTGTCTACGCTGATCTTCTTCCAATAGTACGTCGCAAACGCAACAGCGATCCCGATGCCGGCTACAAGCATCGAGAGTATCATCGCCGGCATGTGTGCATGGTGATGAGCCTCCTCAAACACCTCGTTGGATGCGGCGGCAACACTCACTGGCACCACCGTCTCCGGCCTCTCCAAAGACCTGCTGATCCATCCTTCTCCTCCATCCAGCGGATTGAAGCTGTAGAAGATGAAGAACGAGAGAACGGCGAGAATCACCAACGGCACGGTCATGATCTTCGGCGACTCATGAATGAGCCCGAACCGGTTCATGTCTTTGTGTTCACCGTAGAACGTCAGGATCACGAGACGAAACATGTAGAACGCTGTTAGTCCCGCCACAAAGAATCCAACTATCGGG
>CAYHRX010000569.1:0-2494 GCA_964359075.1 uncultured Chitinophagales bacterium | reverse complement strand
TGGCCTGTCTCTCCCCGTGCTCGATGCGTTGGTGCTTGACGTGAAAACCGGCGACGGCGCTTTCATGCAGAAGTACGAAGACTCGCTTGCGCTGGCAAAAGCCCTTGTCGGCATTGGTAACAACATGGGGAAGAAAACAGTAGGCTTCGTCACGGACATGAGTCAGCCGCTTGGCCACATGATTGGCAATTGGCTTGAAGTTGTGGAATCCGTCGATTGTCTTCGGGGGAAGAACGTCCCCGGTCTGATGGAAGTGACGTACGTGCTCGGTGGCGCGATGGTATGGCTGGGAGGAAAGACTGATTCTATCGAAGAAGGAATGAAGCTATGCAAGGCAGCCATCTACTCTGGTAAGGCGTACGAGAAGTTCCTTCAGATCGTTGCACGGCAAGGTGGCGATGTGTCGTTCGTGGAGCAGCCGCAGAAGTACCCGCCTGCGCGTCATGTTGTCGACGTGAAGAGCTTTTCCGGCGGCTATGTGACCGACTTTGACACAAGGAAGATCGGTCTGCTTGGCATTGAGCTGGGTGCGGGACGGAAGAAAGTTGACGGCATCATTGACCCGGCGGCGGGTATTATCCTCATGAAAAAGATCGGCGACCGGGTTACCCCGATGGAAACCATCGCGACGATCTACACGAGCAACCGCGAGATAGCGCAGCGTGCCGCCTCCGAGCTTGCCTCGTGCATCCACATTGCTGAGTCACCGGTTGCACCGCCGGTGCTTGTTCAGGCATATCTGGATGGAGAAGGTGTAAGGCACTGGACGAGCCCGACGCTGTATTGACATTCAATGATTTTTCCGTATTTTATACAAGCACATCGCAGCAACCGACGACGACTCTTCCTCAACACTGCGCAGCCCATCCACACAAAGGAGCTTGGCCATGATGTCCATTAAAGAGTTGATAGCCGACCGTTCGGTCTACACGGTCGACAGAAACGTGAGTGTGCAGGCGGCGGTGGAGTATATGGCGCAGAAGAGCATCGGCGCTGTTTCGGTGATGGATGGATCACGTCTCGTAGGCATTTTTTCAGAGCGTGACGTTATCAACCGCGTGGTTGCCAAAGGACTTAACCCGACGACCACCACGGTCGCCAACGTGATGACGACCAACCTTGTTGTCGCGAGTGCGGATGAGACATACGAGTCGTGCCTGAGGAAGATGAAGCAGGCCAATTGCCGTCATCTCCCCGTTGTGGATGGAGACAAGCTTATCGGTTTCATCTCGCTGCGCGACCTCCTGCAGGTCGATATCTCAGAAAAAGACGATACGATTCAGTTCCTCAACAACTACATGTTCCATGTCCCGCCCGGCGTGGAGAAGCGCTACGCCAAATAGTCCAGCGTGAAGGAGACGATGCATGCCCGTGGTGACATTCTATAATGAGTATCGTTCGCACGAAGCCGAAGCTGGCACAAACCTCCGCGAGTTCATGCGGAGCGTACACGTCATTCCGTATAGTGGACTTGACGTGCTCACGAACTGTCGGGGCCATAATTTCTGCGGGACGTGTGCGGTAGAAGTTCTTGATGGGAAGGGCGCATCACCACGCAGTCAGGACGAAGAGGCAACGCTTGCAGGCAACCTTGCCATTGCCAGGGTGGTTGAGAAGAACATCCGGCTTGCCTGCCAGACCAAAGTCGTGAGCGACATGGTGGTGAAGACTCACCCCGTTCGTCAGATCGACAAGCAGAAGACGAAGGAGCGGTTCATGTTGATTGGGATCAGCTCGTTCTTCTTGTTGGTGTTTGCGGGAATGTTTGTGTTCCTCTTCCTGGACATGATCAGGAAGTTCTGATTAATGGGGAACTCAGCGTGGAAAGGGACAGCTCTGAGGCTTGACATTTGTTGTGCGCTGCCGTAGATTTCCGATGGAGTGACAACAACACGTGAGGAGACGTTGCCATGAAAGCTGAACTCACTGTGGAAGAAACATCTCTCCTGCTTGACGTACTGAAAGAATATCTGGGAGAGCTGCGCTCAGAGATTCACGATACCGACAACTTCAAGTACAAGAAGAATCTGCAGGAGAAGGAGCAGACGCTGCTTGGCATAGTGGCGAAGCTCGAACGGGAGTCTGTTGCGGCGTAGAGACACGGGGATGCCGATAATGGTGGTCTCCGAGAGGTCTATGCAGTCATCCCTCTCTTCAACACACTGATCATCGCCTCGTGGATGATGCCGTTGGTGGCAAGCACCTGTTTGTTGTAGATGGACGATGGTGCGCCGGAGAAGTCTGTTACTTTCCCACCGGCCTCCCGGACGAACAACACTCCGGCTGCCATATCCCACGGATTCAGGTTTACTTCCCAGAATCCATCGAACCGTCCTGCCGCGATGTATGAAAGATCGAGCGCGGCAGATCCCAGACGGCGTATTCCTTGTCCTTCCATCAGGAAGTTGACGAAGTGTCCAACCGCGTTGTCGGGGTTCCTCGCGATGTCATACGGGAAGCCGGTGACGAGCAGACTGTTGATAAGCTCCGAGGC
>CAYHRX010000568.1:0-2508 GCA_964359075.1 uncultured Chitinophagales bacterium | reverse complement strand
TCAAGCTGGTTGCTGCCGTTATCTCCCAGCACCCACACACCGATCCAGCCGTTTGAGATCTGTACCGCAGGCGCGGCAAGCGTTCGGAGACGACACACTCCCCCACCGGTATCGCTGAATGTGTACGCAAGCTTGCCCGAATATGCCCCACTCCAGAGATATGTCGAAGAGATTGAGAATCTCGTCAGCAGCGTGTCAATGCGTTCAGAGCCAGAGCTCGGCCTGGGCTGTTGCCATTGGTTTCGGTTATCCTCGAACGGATCAACAATTGGACCTTGCGGAGTTGCTAATGTCTGGATGGTAAACTCAATGCGCGTCTCGCTGGGCGTTGCATTATTGAAGAGGTCCGTCAGCCCCGGCAGCAACCGGAAACGATACGAGTGGCCGAGCTGAAGCTCCATGCTTGGAAAGACAGTGAGGATCGTCTTGTCGTCGACCGTTGAGTAGTTCAATGATTGGATGTAGACGAACCGCGTGGTATCAGCCAGATCGACCAGTCGCACGCGCCCAGGGAACGTGGAGGTCAGAAGCATCTCATCGAACCTGACCTGAAAGCCCAGTGAGTTGCTGACGTTCGTCAGGCCGTGGCGCGGGAACGACCGCTCAACTCGTGGTGGCACTGTGTCGGGTGCTGACGTCGTGAACAAGAATTGCAGAGGCTGTTGGAGCTGGCCACGACCGCTGCTGCGTGCCGTGGCGGCAAGGTTCACTGTGTACTGTTGACTGGTGGAGAGATAGTTGGTTGGATCGAACGTCATCGTTCGGCCATCTGTCAACCAGCTGAATGATCCGGCAACAGGTGGTGTAATGGAGAACGCCGGCTGCGTGGTGAAGAGATCCATCGTACGGTCGAACCGGATGGAGATACTCCGGTAGACGGGCACATTCTGCTGGTTGGCCGACGGGACGTGCGAGCGAATGACGCGCGGCGTCGAGTCAGCCACGATGAGCCCGAGGTAGTATTCCCAATTCCAGAACGGCCCCGGATCAGTATGGGTGTTGCAGCTTGCCCAGCCAAGCTGGGGGAAGATGGTGGTGTTTTGCCAGACGCCGTGCGCAACAATGCGGAGCCTGTCCACGGCAAGATTGTACCTGTTGCTCAGGTGTCGCGAGAGAAGCGCCGAGGCTTGATACATCACCTGCGTGAAGTATTCCGGTCGGCTTACCCAACCCTCATGCTCAATGCCGATGGTCCAGGAATTCCAGCAGCCCACATGCCATGCGCGGTCTGCCTCACGCACCATCTGTGCGAGGTAACCATCGCTGCTGCGGAAGAGATAATGCGCGCTCACCTGCGAGGCAGGGTTGCGGAGCCAATCGAGCGCACCGGCAAAGCTCCCTTCCGTATCATGGATGATAACATGAGTGATCGGTGTGCCACCGCGAGAATTGAAGTTCGGACTCGGATACCACACTGCCGGGCCGTAGTCTTCGGAGAGAAGAGATGTTCCTTCTGCTTTTGGGTACCGTTGTCGGATGATGTCACGCACGGACTCGATATCGAATGCCGGCGGCTCGATTAGGATATCGAACTCATCGTAGCCGTCGTGCAAAACACGATATACCTCCTCCACATACATACCCTGGTTTCCCGGCTCGTGGATGCCGCTGTATCTCGCGACTACGTCGATCCATCCCACAATGTCCGTTTGCGAAGGCCTGGGGTCCTGTTGATCTGCCAGCCATGAGAGCACTGCCGTGCCGCCCCGGATGTTCATGGCCGCATCTTCCTTCAGCACAGACGAATGTACCCCGGTCAGTTCTGAAGCCTTCAGCAGACTGTGACCGAACCACTCATCATCTCTTAATCCCATCACGCCATACGCAGGTGGCATGTGCCTGTCGGAGTCTTCCTTCTGGTCAGGAACAATCTGCGACCACCGCGTCTCGACGAAGGCGACACCCTTGAGGACAGATGACGGAATCCCATACTCACGGGCGGCAGACTCGAAGAACAGCGGAAGATCGAGCTTGGATTGAGCAAAACACAGTTGGAGTCCGGACAAGAACACAAGAAAGAGATGTCGTGCAGATCGAGGGGAAAGACTCACTGCAAGAACCTGAAAAGGGAGGAAAGATTCAACGGTCTCAGGATGACAAGTCACTTGAGATACATTAGCTTCTTCGTCGCCGTGTGCTTGCCGGAGCGAAGTGTGTAGAAGTACATGCCGCTGGGGAGCCCTTGCGCATCGAACGTGACGCTGAATGTCCCGATGCCGAGGTTCTCGTCAACGAGGGTGGCAACTTCCTGGCCGAGCAGGTTGTACACCTTCAGGGTTGTCATGCCGGCGGCGGGGAGTGAGAATTCAATCGTGGTAATGGGATTGAAAGGATTGGGATAGTTCTGCTCCAGCGAATACTCCGTCGGAAGGTCCTCACCCCTTTCTTTAATCTCCGTAACGACCCGGCGCGCAAGCTGGAGTTGATCGAAGTAGACTTGGCCTGAGCGAGAACTACTGCCGGACACATAGCGCAGCTGGAAGCTGTCGAACCGCAGATCGCCTTCCA
>CAYHRX010000567.1:0-2516 GCA_964359075.1 uncultured Chitinophagales bacterium | reverse complement strand
TCGCCGGTTGGCGTTAGACGTGGAATGATAAGACCACTCCTCAATTTAATACCTGAGCTTGTCGGTGCTGCAAAGAGCAAATTGAGGTTGATTGTTCCGGTGCTATTCAGGTTAAAGGTATTTCCAGTCGGGAACGTAATCGACTCGACATAGTTCTTGACGTTGCTGCTCTTGACACGCACCCTTGTTTTGAACGGTTGGTAACTGCGGAGAGGATCACAATCGTTATTACTATTACTTCCTAGAGTTAACTCGACGGTAGCGTCTTGTATCAGCGCTGAGAAAAATATCTTCGCCCGTAACGATGTGGCCGATGGGTTTAATATCCGGACACTGCTCACGCTTGCGTTACCACCTACCGTAATGAAAGGGATCAGGTTGTCGATAACAATGGCGCCGCTTGCCGGATCCCTTGCCTCCTGAAGCCTTGTGCCGTTAAGGGTTACGGTGATCTCCTGGAACGGATCAGATGGAGTTGGCACATCCACACTTGTCACAGTTGGCGAGCCCACGACGGTAATAGTGAATTCAAATGTATCACCACCAGGAGGATCGTTGATGAGCCTGATCGTCTTATTACCGGGCGTGGCATTGCTTGTGTTGATCTTGAGTGACACCTTCCCCTTTCCTTTGAAGGGCTCCGTGTTGTTCTGAAAACCATTGAACTTACCCCTGATGCTGACGCTGACACCGGCCGGAGCTGTGACTCGATCAATATTCTCTATCCAATCACCGTAAACATGAAAGTTAGAGCCGTCCCCCGGGGGGTTGCTGGAATATGTGGGAGGATAGCAAGTTCTCCCACTTGTCCCAAGGACCGTGCCGGCGACGCCAAATTGCCATATGAAACTGAACATTAGGCCTAGGGTAAACCAACGCATTGTGGTATTCATTGATGTATCTCCTTTTGTATTGATGAATGAATTAGTGAATGTGATACCTATTGACTATCAACGGGGTAAAGTTCTTATGGACCCCTTTCCATTGTTGGCGAGAAAGACATTTTGTTCAGGCTCATCGTTGTTGTCCATCGGTTTCGCGCAACACCGTTCGCCATTCGCTCTTGCTCAACACATCGCCGTTGTCATCGAGAGCTTCAACGCTCCATGAAACATGTCGCGCATCCGTCTTTGTCCAAATCCATGGCGGCAGCCTGTACGCTCCAACGCCGGGTCGCAGTAATGCCGCCAACAGAATTGCATTCAACGGGTCGATTACGACGACACGATAGAGAGCACCTTCACGGATTTCCATCCAGGAAAAGTCGATGGGTAATTCCGGGGTGGCAGTCGTCATATCCTCCGGTGAGAGAAGGTTGATAGCATTGACGCGCAGATGCGGCGCTCCTCCCACAAAATACCGGAGAGGCGGAATGGGAAATCCTGCAACACCTCCTGCCTGAACCGGCGCAGGTCCCGCGCCCACTTCGTCGAGCTTGGATACAGCCTCCACGTCTGTCGAGGTTTCAATACGGAGGAGGATCATATAGAGTCCGCTGACATTGGACGGAAGTTTCGATGGATCAGGACCGCGCAGGATGAAACTTCCTGTTGGGGGGAGGAAGACGCTGAAGCGCTCAAGCTCAGTGTACCGTCGCTGTTGTGGCCGCTGCTCGATGGGGAGCGTTGCTTCTGTCAGGAGATCCCGTTCTGTTGGCGGCTCGTCGCCCGGCCTGACGATTTCCCACCTTCCATGTAGCTGGCCGGTTCCGTTGTAGGTGATCGATGCAGAAACTGATGGCGGCATATCTCCTTCTTTGACTGAAGTAAGATTATCATGGCTCTTGAATGCAAGCTCAACATTTGTCAGTGCGAAAGGCGAGCGTGCGCCGCCGCCGCCAAGCTCACAGGTCACGGCAACATATTCGTCCCGTCCGCCCGTCGTGCTGATGAACCGCCGTACATAGAAGAACGTCGAGCGCGCACCGGCAGCGGCAGCCTGGTATGCCCGTCGCGACACCGACGGCGGGATCGACATGATGTCCGTGAAGCCGCCGTTGCCGCTGAACGTCGAAAGATTCAACCGCGCCGGCAGCGAGCCGAAGATTGTTCCCGGCACCGGCTTCGAGCCGATGTCCGGCGCGGCGTCCATAATCTCCCCACACCATACCGATTCGCCGGGGACGTATCCGACGACTCCTCCAAACGTGAGGAACACCGTTGTTGCGCCGCCCGTGTTCACATTCACCCAGTGCGGATGAACTTTGATTCCAGCGTACGCGCAAATGCCGACCATTGTGAATATCGAAAGAAGACTTACATAGCGGAGTTTCATAGTTGGTCCTAGAACAGATTGAATGAAATACCAGTGTTCACGACCCATGCCCGGGTCTGTGTGTCCAGATTGAAGATATTGTCTCGTGACTTGAACTCACTCCACGAGTATCGCGCAAACACCTGACCTCGCCAGTTAAATACAAAGGAAGAGGAGAGGTCGAAAGCATACGATGTCTCAAGCGAGAATAGCGCCTGGCGTTGGCTGCTTGAGCCATCATTGGGTTTTGATCCGGAGAGCGC
>CAYHRX010000566.1:0-2516 GCA_964359075.1 uncultured Chitinophagales bacterium | reverse complement strand
GAAGATGCATTCATCCGCTACATCGCCGGCGTCTTGTATGAGAACGAAGGCGAGACCAATGACGCATTCATTTCATACCGTAAGGCATACGAAGCGTACGAGTCCTATGCGAAGGAGTACGGTACGAAGGCTCCACGATTTTTGGTTGATGATCTTGTCCGGACTGCAACGCTATTGTCGTTTGATGAGGATGCTGACCGGTACCGTGCTTCTGGAGGCAAGCCGTTTGAGCGGAGAGACGCCCGCATGGGAAGCGTGCTGGTGATCGCGTATGCAGGCAAAGGGCCGATCAAGGTGGAACAGCATCCAACAGTAAGCATTGCTGACTCAAGCGGCACGCTTCATACGTTTCAGATAGCGTTGCCGAAGTTCGTTCCGCGTCATCGTCGTGACAGAACCTACACAGTCGCCGCGATCTCGCAGGACGATACAGTGAGAGTTGAAACCGAGCTTGCCGAGGACATCAATGCGATTGCGGAAAAGGCTCTTGAGGATCGTCTCGGGCTCATCTATCTTAAGAGCGGCGGCAGGGCAATCGCCAAGTTTCTTGCTGCAGAGAAAGCGAAGAAAGACATCAAAGAGGACAGCGACAGCAAGGTGAAGAACTTCTTCGCCAGCCTTGCGATCGACCTCGTTGTGGCGGCCACCGAGCAAGCAGACGTAAGGACGTGGCGAACACTGCCGGCAGAGATTCACCTTGCCCGTCTAAATCTCCCGCCGGGTGAGTACTCAGTGTCGGCCTTCTCATCAGACGGCGGCTACAGACTGAAACACACGACTGTAGACGTACGGGCGGGAAAAACCTTGTTCGTTATTGTGGATGACCTGCGGTAGCAGCACTTCGGCTTTGGAGTTACGCTGAAATTGATTATATATTCATACCAATCTGTACCTGATTTGTCCTGATCCAAAGGGCTCTTCGTCGTCATCAGTAAGCACCCAGGCTATGCACATGAACACCACCGCACCCATTGATGAAGTCTACCGGATTATCTACACTGACCATCACGATCCGTTCATGGTGCTGGGTCCCCACATCGTCACGAACGAGAGTGGGAGTGCTCTTGCCATTCGCTCGTTCATCTCCGACGCTGAGACTCTGACCGTAGTTCTCACCAACGAGAACTCGACGGAGAGAGAGTATCCCATGCAGAAAGTGCACGAGGCCGGATTCTTTGAAGTGGTCATTTCCAATCAGGCAAACGTGGTTCCTTATCAGCTAAAGAAGACGCTAGCCTCGGGTAATGTTGAGGTGTTTTATGATTCATACTCATTCCTCCCGACGCTCTCGGAGGTTGACCTCTATCTCTTCAACAAAGGCGACCACCACCGGATCTACGAAAAGCTTGGAGCACACTACACCGAAGTCAACGGCGTTGGCGGCGTTCAGTTTGCCGTATGGGCGCCGACGGCACGCAGTGTGAGCGTTATTGGCAACTTCAATGGCTGGGACCGGCGGAAACATGCGATGCGAACGCTCGGTTCCTCCGGAGTTTGGGAGATCTTCATCCCCGGAATGCCGGAAGGGGAGTTGTACAAGTTCCATGTGAAGACGCAGCACGGTTTTGTGATGGACAAGACCGATCCGTATGGGTTTGAAATGGAGCTCAGGCCGAGAACATCTTCAAAGGTGAACTTCCTGTCGAGCTTCAGTTGGTCCGATGATGAATGGATCAAGCAGCGGGGTGCATCGAGCCTGTTCGAGAAGCCGATGGCAATCTATGAAGTCCACATCGGGTCGTGGCAGCGCGGAAAGGATAACCGATGGCTCACGTACAGAGAGACCGCCGAACTGCTTGTTGACTATGTGAAGAAGATGGGCTACACACACATCGAGCTGCTTCCCGTGCTGGAACATCCGTTCGATGGCTCATGGGGCTACCAGGTGACCGGGTACTTCGCTCCGACAAGCAGGTTTGGCTCGCCGGAAGATTTCATGTATTTCATTGACCATTGCCACCGGAATGGAATCGGCGTATTGCTGGACTGGGTGCCGGCTCATTTCCCGAAGGACATGTACGCCCTTGCTCAGTTCGACGGCACACATGTGTATGAGCACGCTGATCCGAAGAAGGGCGAGCATCAGGATTGGGGCACGTACATCTTTAACTACGGTCGGCATGAAGTGAAGAACTTCCTCACGAGCAACGCCCTGTTCTGGATCGACAAGTATCACATTGACGGGCTGCGGATCGATGCAGTGGCCTCGATGCTGTACCTGGACTACTCACGCAAGGAAGGAGAATGGGTGCCCAACCAATACGGCGGGCGTGAGAACATTGAGGCAATCGAGTTTATCAAGCACCTCAATGGAGTTGTCCATCATTACTATCCCGGCGTGCTGACGATCGCGGAAGAGTCGACATCATGGCCTGGCGTTACGGCTCCGCTCGAAAACAACGGGCTGGGATTCGACCTGAAGTGGAACATGGGCTGGATGCACGACATGCTCGAGTACTTTTCCAAAGATCCTGTTCACCGGAAGCATCACCACCGCAATCTCACTTTTGCACTCC
>CAYHRX010000565.1:0-2520 GCA_964359075.1 uncultured Chitinophagales bacterium | reverse complement strand
ACTGAACCCGGCCGTGATATCCGTACCGGCCTTCGTTGTCGTGCGGATCGTCTTCGCCTTCTTGCCAAGCTCCCATACCTTCGTGCTGATCTCATCCACCTTGTTGAAATCGGCGCGCATTCCATCCGTCATGATCTGATGGTTGATGTTGATCATGTGCCCGTGGCGCAGCCGGTGGTCGGTCACCACTCTGGTCATCTGCATGCGGGTGCGAAGCTCGCCTTGTTGACCCCACGCTGCATACACGCTCACCTGACTGGTCGCAAGATCGTCAAGGATCGGCTGCGGCATGTCGGTGTGCGGACGGGGGCCGAAATCCTCCAGCACGAAGAAGTTGCACAGGCCGCCAATCGCTGTGGCCTCACGACAAATGCTTGTGCCTATATCGCAGGTCTTCTCATCGGTAATGACTGTAACCTTCTCTCCCGGCTTAACGCGTAAGCACACATTCACCGCATTGTACGCGCCGGGTACCAGCGCTTCATCAACCTCAACGTCAGGTGTCAACGGACTCATGTGGTTCCTTTACATTGCTCTCACAGGAATTCCACTCGGCTGCTCAAAGAGACCAACGCTTGTCTCCTCAATGATGTAGTCGACCACTGCTATGAGATCATGCGTCTGCTCGAACACGCGCAGCTGCCTCTCCGCACCCGTCCCCATCTCGATAATCTTGGAGATGTAGTTGACTTCCTCCCGGCTCCCCAGCTCATCCACCACATCATCGATGAATTGCATCAGCTCATTCACCAGGTCGGTGAACGGCACCTCCATCTGCTTCCCGAAGTCAATCAGCTTCCCGCGGATGCCGTAGCGGCTCGCCCGCCATTTGTTCTCCATGATGAGCGCACGACGGTAGAGCCTGAAGCCCATGTTGGAGGAATAGAGCCGGTACAGCTTCACGATCACTGCTTGCATCAACGCGGCAAGTGCTATCGTTTCATCAGCGCGCATGGGGATGTCGCACACGCGGAACTCCAGCGTCCCAAAGAAAGGATGCGGCCGGATATCCCACCAAATCTTCTTTGCGTTGTCGATGCAGTTGGTCTTGATCAGCAGATTGACAAAGTTCTCGTACTCGCTGTAGCTCTGGAAGTAATCGGGAATGTTCGTCCGCGGGAACTTGTCGAACACCTTACAACGGTAGGAGTGCAGACCCGTGTTGCGTCCCATCCAGAAGGGCGAGTTCACTGACAGCGCGAGGATGTGTGGAAGGAAATAGCGCGCCGCGTTCATGAGGTGGATCGTCGCTTCCTTATCCTCGATGCCGATGTGCACATGCAAACCGAAAATCAGATTTGCGCGGGCAACCTGCTGCATGTCCTGCACAATGGCTTCATAGCGCTTGTCAGGGAAGATATCCTGCCGGTGCCAGTCCGCAAACGGATGTGTGCCCGACGCGGCAACTCGCAGCCCGTTGTCATTCGCCAGCTGCACAATGTGCCTGCGCAGTTCAAACACCTCCGCCTTCGCCTCCTTGATGTTCCGGCAAATCCCTGTCCCCACCTCCACCACCGATTGGTGCATCTCAGGCTTCACACGCTCCTGCAGCTGTTTCTTTCCCTTCGCGATGATCTCGGCGTGGATGTGTGAGCGAAGATCCCTCGTTACAGGATCAACCGTCTGGAACTCCTCTTCAATCCCCAGCGTAAAACTCGGTGGCATCGTGTCCTCTACTTTCTGGAGGTGTTCACGCTCCGTTTTGGTGACGAGTCGGGTATGGTCTCGCCGTTAAGAAACTCCGCCCAGCGGTACTCTGCTGTTGGGTTTTCCCCCTTCAGGACTTTCTTCACAGCAAACTCAGCGACAGTGTTCACGATCCATGTAAAATTCTCAGGGCCAACGGAGTGGTAGTCAGCATCTGGCGCGGGGTTCAGGAAGTCGATGGCGTACGGGATGCCATCACGCACAGCAAACTCGATGGTATCGATGTCATAGCCCAGCGCCCGGCAAATGGTGAGGCAATCGTTGACCATGCGGTCGTACAACTGCGGCTCGATGGGCGGAGCGTTCTTCACATAGCGGTTCTCGTGGGGCTGCTTCGGGTCGTAGCGCATGATGTGCACCTTTTCCTGCCCGATGCAGTAGCAGCGGAAGTACTCCCCAAACTCAATGTTCTCCTGCAGCGTCATCACCAGGTCGCCGGTCTGATGATAGTAGTGGAAGAAGTCGCTTTCGTTGTGAACTTTGTACACGTTCTTCCAACCGCCACCGCTGTGTGGCTTAAAGAATGCCGGAAACCCGACGTACTCGAACGCTGCCTTCCAATCAATCGGGAAGATCATGTTGCGAAACGACTGCGACGTTGTGCTTGGCGGATGCTGATGGGATGGAACGAGCACCGTCCGTGGAATTGCCACGCCCAGCTTCGACATGAGTGCGTAGTTGAAGAACTTATCGTCGGCGCTCCACCAGAACGGGTTGTTGATCACATTCGCCCCGTGCAGAATCGCGTTGCTCAAGTAGGCGCGGTAGAACGGGATGTCGTGCGAAATGCGGTCCACGATCACGCGATAGCGA
>CAYHRX010000564.1:0-2526 GCA_964359075.1 uncultured Chitinophagales bacterium | reverse complement strand
AGCCGTGCGATGAGCTGTCCTTTCTTCACACGGTCACCTTCCTGAACACCAAGATACTCAAGGCGTCCGGTTCCCTTCGATGCGACTGCGGCTTTCTGCTGCGCTACAACATAGCCGCTCGCCGTGAGGACGGCATTCGCCTGCGAGGGGAACGTCAGTGAAACCGTTGCAACCTCAACCTCTGGAATGGATGCAAATGTTCCCCGTAGGAAGATGTAGCCAGTGGCGAGAAGAACTGCAAGCGCGGCGCCGATGATGATTTTCAGCTTCGGGCCTTTACCGCCGTTGTCTGTGTCTTTCTTGTCACGGCTGATGCGAAGGGCTGAGAGATCAGCCGTTTCTGCAGTAGTACTCATGGTACTCAAGATAAGAAAATCCCGCCGCTCTCTCAAGCTATCCTCCAGAGAATTCGGCCACCCCTTCTAACGTATCACGCGCTGAAAAGTTCCGTGCGTCAGGCTGAACGGCTACGTCCTGTCAGACTTGAAAGGGCTCTTTCGGCGGTACGAAGCTGTCGAGAGCAGGAACGGCTGGTTATCAATGCGAGAAGACGAGGTGACCTTCTGTGCCAGTACTATTATATAGAAGGGGAGACTTGGATCGACAGAGAGGATCTGCATGCCGATGTGGTCAACCAACTTCACGACGAGGTCGGAGTCGAACACGTGGTGGTGCAGGCAGCGGTTCTCAACATTCTTCTTTGATCGCTCTCGGAACGAATTCAGATCACCGGCCGCTGGATCCATCTCCAGATCATGCAGCGCGAGTATCTTATCGAGATGGGTGAGATCACCCTCGTCCATATTCTGCTCGTAGTCATCTTTGATATGCTGGAGCGATGTGATGGGCCGGTTGTGGTCGAAGGTTGCATCACGGTGAGGCACCACGAGAAGCAGATAGCCGTTGTCCTTGATGAGCCGCTTCCATTCGAGCAGGGCTTTCAGCGGATTTGCCGTGTGCTCAATCGTGTTTGAGGAGATGACGAAGTCGTATGATGCTGAATCGATGGCCTTCAGCTCGGCAGCTTCCGAGATGTATTGTCTCCCCGGCGGTTTGTTGGGATGGAAGCGGAACGTCGTTCCTTCCTGCAACGTCCCTTCCCAGATCGTGGTACTGCTGAAGTTACAGTTGTCCAGTTGTCGCACCACAGAATACACTGGCAGCTCGCCGTTGTCGGCAAACATTGCCGTAGGCCCGCCGATTTCCAATCCCGCTTTGTCTGCAAGAGCTTCTCTGTAGATTTTCAGCGTGCCAACGCGGACAGGGATCACCTTGCTGACGATGGTCTGCATGGTGCCCTTGATGCCGCGGTGCTTTAGTGCCAATGTGAGTTTTCTTAGAAGCGTCATAGATCGGAAGTAGCGACAGTCTCTACGGCTTGAAACGGAGGAAGGGTTCGAGTCAGTGGAGCATCCATCGGTCACTCGAGCTTCTGCGGCTCGAGCGATCTCTTGTATGCCCATTCTACATACGGAAGCTCCACAATAGTGCGGAGGTGCAGCGGCCGCTTCGGCCTGTTGTTGGATTTGGACCAACCCATACCGCCCTTTTCCCCCTCGTCCCTTTTGGGCGGTTTGTAGTCAGGAGAATTGAACATGGGCTCCCATTCTTCACGGCTCACTATCAGCGTTGAGCCTTTCGGGTGTTCTTTCGACGGAGGAAACGAGTAGACAGAGTAGAGTCCGATCCAGATCGCAAACGCAAACCAGATCAGCACTCCTGTGGCGACAATCGTTATGAACCAGAAGAGCTTCTTGAACATTTGAAAGTCCTCGTATTCTGCAAACGGCTGGGACAAATGTCAGGATTTTTTGTCGGAAGGTCAAGCAACGGCTCATCCTTCTCTGAAGCCGCCTTGAGAGTTGATCACCTGCCCGGTGACCCACACTGCATCATCAGAGACGAGCCATGCGATGAGCCGGGCCGCATCATCCGGTTCTCCCCAGCGCCCCTGAGGCATTCGGGCCAGGACGGCCTTGTCCACCTCCTCAGTTGGAGTGTAGGTCTTTGTCGGTCCGGGATTGACTGTGTTCACCGTGATGCCCCTGCCAATGAAGTGATCGGAAAGGCTGGACGTAAGCTGGTGCAGTGCTCCTTTGGATGCGACGTACGCCATGTGAGGCATCGGGCCGAGGTGCTGACCGGACGTCAGGAGGATAATTCGTCCGCCGGGTCGGTCGTCATGCTGCTTCGCGTACTCCTGGAAAACGGCCGGCGTATCGGCGTGGCGTTCGCGCACCAGTTCCGCCAGTGCGATCTTGCGCCGCGCCGCGTTCTCCGTCATCGCTCGTAAGTTCTCGTTCCATTCCAACACCAGCGCCGCCGGGCGATGAACGAACGTCGAGCGCCAATCGCCGCCCGGCACGCGACACCAGTTGATCAAGGACAGCCCTTGACGATCGGCGCCGACTCGGCAACGGCGCTCGGGCCGCTCGTGTCGTAGCTCACGAAGTAGTCGGTGCCGTTGGTAAGCGCCCCGCCGGTCAGCGCTTCGATGCGCCCGGTGTTGTAGTCGACGCTGTAGTC
>CAYHRX010000563.1:0-2531 GCA_964359075.1 uncultured Chitinophagales bacterium | reverse complement strand
GGGACACGCCTTTGATCTTCTTGATGCGTTCGAGTATCCGGCTGAGATGCTCTGTGTCCCTCACATACATAATGAACGTCCCTTGAAAAAACGAATCCTCGGAGTCAATCGTCACGCTCCGGAGGTTCGTATTCATGTAGGTCGAGATCGCATGCGTGATATCGCTGAGCATGCCGGGCCTGTCATCACCCGAAATCTTAACCCCCGCGACGAACATCACGCCGTTCTCCGATGGCCATGACACTTCCACGACCCGTCTGGCATCCATTCCTATCATCAGTTTAATGTTGCGGCAGCCGCGCCGGTGAAGCTTGATCCCCTCGCCCGTTGTCACGAACCCCACAACTTCGTCGCCTGGAATGGGGTTGCAGCACTTGGCATAATTGTGCATGTAGTTCTCCTGCTTCCCCTCCAGCACAATACCACCTGCAATACCACGCGCTGACGAGACAAACCTGTTAAAGAGCCCTTCCATCTTCCCTTCTTCTGTAACCACAGCAGCCGGATGCTTCTGCTCAATCTGGATCATCTTGATGATCTCGTCGGGGTTGATCTTCTCCTGACGAAGCGCAAGATAGAACATCCCAACATTCTCCATCCGTTTGTCGCCGAGGAATTTGTTCAAGTCATCCTCATTGATGCTCAATTTGGCTTTCTTGACCTTCTTCTCCCAGAGCTCGCGACCTTCGTCAATCGCCTTCCGTTGATCTTCCCTGACCCAGCGGCGGACATGGGATTTGGCTTTGTGCGTGACACAGAATTTTTCCCAGTCCGGACTTGGCGTCTGATTCTTCGACGTGATGATCTCAATCTGGTCGCCACTCCTCAGCACCGTGTCCAGAGGAACAATGCGTCCGCTCACTTTTGCCGCCAGACAATGATCCCCTACTTTCGAGTGAATCTCATACGCAAAGTCAATCGGGGTGGAACCTGTGGGCAAGATCTTCAACTCGCCTTTGGGAGTGAAGACGTAAATCTCTTCCTGATACAGATTCAGCTTGAAACTCTCCATCAGTTGCTGGGTTGGCACGGCACCTTCGGTTGTCGTCTCAAAAATCTCACGCACCCAATTCGCCCAGTTGGTGAGTTCCTCATCGATCCTCGCGGCGGTCTCCTTGTACATCCAGTGAGCGGCCACACCACGCTCGGCAACCTCGTGCATCCCCCGCGTGCGGATCTGTACTTCCACCATCTTCCCGGCAGGGCCAAACACCGTCGTATGGATCGATTGATAGCCGTTCTTCTTAGGGACAGAGATGTAGTTTTTGAATCGCTCCGGGTTGGGCGTGTAGATGTCGGAGATGATACCGTAAACGGTAAAGCAGTCATTGTTGTTCTCGGTGTCGAGGATGATACGGACGGCAAAGAGGTCGTAGATTTCGTCCAGCGACTTATTGCGCTTCACCATTTTGTTATAGATGCTGAAGAGATGCTTGGGGCGGCCATTGACCTCAAACTTGAAGCCCTGCTCTTTCAAACGCTTCTCAATTGGCTCAGCGAACTTCTTGACATAGCTCTCTCGTTCTTTCCTGCGGGACTTGATGTCGCGGACGAGCATATCATACGCTTCACGGTTGAGATACTTGAATGAGAGATCTTCCAGCTCCCATTCGATATTAGCGAGACCGAAGCGGTGGGCAAACGGTGCATAGATGTCCAGCGTTTCCCGGGCCATACGTTTCTGCTTGTCGGCGGGCAGATACTCCAGTGTGCGCATGTTGTGCAGACGGTCGGCAAACTTCACAAGCATCACGCGGATATCGTTCACCATCGAGAGCAGCATCTTCCGGTAGCTCTCCGCCTGCGTCACCTCGTGGCTCTTGAAAATATCCGAGATCTTTGTTGCGCCGTCGACAATATCGGCAATGGTCGGTCCGAACTCGGCACGAATGTCCTTGATCTGATAGTCGGTATCTTCGACGACATCGTGCAGGAGCGCGCTTGCAACGGAGGCGTCGTCGAGAGGAATTTCTTTGGCGACGATCTTGGCGACCTCGTAGGGATGATCGAAGAAGGGCTCGCCGGATGCGCGGATATCGTGCCGGTGGGCGTTGAAGCCGAACTCAAAGGCCCGCCGGATGAGGCTCTCATCCACCTTGCGGAGGTTCTTCTCGCAGATGGCGAGGAGATCGTCCAGCTTCTTCTTGTATTTTGGATTCGTCATGCGTTTCTCAGTGTCTCATCCCTTCTATCCATCATAACGCATCCGCAGGCAACTGAGTTCACAAAAGGCACAACTAAAGACTTTCTGCAAAAATATAGGTGCTTTGTGGGGGAATGTCAAGAAAGGCAGGAAAAGAGCAACGAGCGCAGGGAGTGCAATGTTTCCGGATAACTCTATCACTTCACCTCAAACACCTCTACGATCTACGATCCCGTAGGGAGGTCGTAGACCTTCAACACCTCATCCCCGTAGTGGTTGATCACCTTCACTGCAATCTTGCCGGTCGTTGGTGGATCGAAGGGACGGCTCTTCGTGGAATAGAGTGCAGACCATGCAGCCTCGTCAATATCGGCACGGAGTGCTCGTT
>CAYHRX010000562.1:0-2534 GCA_964359075.1 uncultured Chitinophagales bacterium | reverse complement strand
TCCCCAATTGGCGTGATAGAAGGGTTCGACTTCCTGCCTCGCCGGCAGGCGGGCGCACACCCCAACCATCTCCTGCCGGTAATAGTGGGGATCGATGTAGCCACGGAAACCGCCGTCTTCTCGCTGGTTGTCGATGAACGTGAGCAGGCTTCCCTGCGCAAGCTCCGGCGTGTGCATCCACCGGTTCTCCAGCATGTGGCACATCGCGCTGTACGAAATCGGCGCACGGAAGTAGTCGATGCCTTCGCACACAAATGGATAGGCGTAGTTATCCTCCCCCGACATGATCGTGTTGAGCTTGAGTCCGTACCACCTGTACCAGTAGTAGTGTGTGAGATACTGATCAGAGCACTCAAAGTACGGCACACTGCTGAAGTGATCGTTCCAGTTCATCTCGCTCAACCGGATGGGGCTCTCGGATTCAAACGCCACGCGGAGATTCTGCCTCGCCTCATGGACCGAAGTTGCTGCAGCGAGCGCTACGTCAATGGGGACTTGTTGGCCGGGTTTCACCGTGACGGTGGCATGTAATGCCATGAAGAGCAACCCATCGCTATTGATTCCCTGGAGCTTGATGGAGTTGGACAGCTTTCGCCTTGAGAACTGCTCGTAGAACGGCGTCAACTTCCATTGTGGAGAAGGAAGCGAACCCTCACTCAAATTGATGGCAAACGATTTGGTCTTGGCTTTCACTCCAAAGACGGCAGAGAATCTGAACTCTGGCCGCTCTCCCTGCCTGATGTGCTTGTCGAATGCGATCTCCCCGTCCCGATGTTCAACATCCGTCAGCCACGTTGAGTGTTTGGATGGATATGTTCCCTGTGCAGTCCACGCCACGAAGTGGAGCTGCAATGGTTTGCGGGAGCGGTTCTTCAAGGTTACCCTCGAACAGGCGACATCGTTGGGCAGGACGCATTTCTGTTCTTCAACAGCGACGCCGGCAAGCGGCGGGGAGAATCGTTGTCTCACTCGGGCTGGAGTCCAATCCCTGAGTTTTGACCGGAGCTCAATCTCACAGCCCTGTTCATCGAGCAGAGTCCAGGTGAACAGTGGCTGGAACTCCAGGTTGTAGTAATGTGCCTTGTCCCAGAACCCGGGACGATCGAGAAAAACGGGGAAGGGTGGCGCCCACAGAAGTCGACCGCCTCCGCCAAGGTACCACTTGTCGTTTCTCGAAAGGAGGGAGAGAGGATCGAGTCGTTCCATGTCGCGTTACGGCTTCAGTGGATCAAACGTGGAGAGCTTCGCAAGGAGTGTGGCAATCTCCTTATCCCAGAACATCCAGTTATGTGCACCAGGCAGTTCGTGATACTCATAGAGGGCACCTTTGCCCCTGAGCTTTTCACTCAAAGTCCTTGCCGATTCGATGAAGCGGCGCAGCCCATCGTCCTTCCCTATCGAAAGATACATGTAGGGGAGATTCGTATTGGAGACACTGTCGATGAGAGAGAAAATGGAGTTCCTGGTCCAATGCTCCGACTCTTGCTCGCCAAACGCCATGTCTAGAGCAGGGGAGAGATATTCATATCCCTTTCGAGAATCCCAGGGCACGGCAAGGCCACCGCTCACTGATGCAGCATAGAAAAACTTTGTCGGGTGCTTCACCGCCAACTTCACAGCACCGTATCCGCCCATCGAATTGCCTGCAATCGCCCGACCGTGTCGCGTTGAAAGCGTTCGGTACTTCCTATCAACGTACGGGATGAGGTCGTCCACAACATACGATTCGAAGTTTGCATTCTTGATGTTAGGGGCATTGGAATACCAGCTATTCCGTCCATCCGGAGTGATGATGATGAACTGATAGCTGCCGGCGTACCTGACCAGTCCGGTTCTGCTTACCCAATCGGTGTGGCCGCCCCCGTACCCGTGCAACAAGTAGAGCACGGTGTGTTCCTCGCTGTTCTCGTTGTAGAGAGGAGGGAGGATGGCAAGGAATTTCATGTGGCTGTTCAAGTTGGCAGAGAATAAGCTATCTTCGAGCACGGTGGCGTGTTCTTGCGAATGGAGACTGTAGGTCAGCCACACAAGCCAAGAGAGAATGAGAATCGACTTCTTCATTGTCAATCCCGATGGACAGAGTTGAGCCTGTTCATTTTGTCGTGATGACGATGTCTTTCCGTGTGAATGTGTGTTCGCCAGCCGCGTCAAATGGAATCACGAGCCGGTCTCCATCAAGTGAGCATCCCGACACGGAGGCAATAAGTTGTGAGCGTAGCACCTTCAGATGATACACTTCTCCCACGATTCCTTCCACAGCAAGCCGGATTTGTCTTCCGTCGGCACGCTGCGAGATGATCCTCAATCCTCTGTTTGAGTCTCCGACGCTCGACGTATTGTGAGGAGGAAGAACGGTTGGAACGGCTGTGAACGTTGCAGTGAGCATATCTCCGCGACGCATTCTGTGGATTGATGTTCCCTGGAATGAGAACCGCTTCTCATTGAGCTGTACACCGGTCTGCTGAGCGCCGACAGGGAGAGTTGGAGCGAAGATGATTTCGACCGGAGTGTCACTTGTGGAATTGACCATGACC
>CAYHRX010000561.1:0-2539 GCA_964359075.1 uncultured Chitinophagales bacterium | reverse complement strand
AACTCGAGAAGAACGAAAATTACTACTTGACGTTGGTCGTTCCATATCAGGGTGGTACACGACCCCCAGCGGCAATCCGGCCATGGGAGCTGGCTCCCAGTTCACAACGAATTGGAGCACCACGGGGTCAAAAACAGCAACCGCAATTTGCGGCGACAGCAACGCGTCAAAGCAGATCACAGTTGTGGAGGTTAAGGACGTGACGTTTGATCCCAAAGTACTTCGGGCTGACGGCAGTTTCACCTCCACGGCTTCAGGCACCATCATACCTTCCGGTAGGACGCTCACATGGTCGATTCAGGGTGTGAATCAAGGCTGTACCATTAATTCATCAACGGGAGTCACCACAGCAGGAACCGGGACGGGCACAATCACAGTGAGGGCCGCCGACAGCGCGCTCTCCGGCTGTTATGCTGAGGGACAAATAAAGGTCGTTAAGTTGCAGGAACTGACGGTGTCTGGCGCAGATTTCTTTGGTGGAACAAATCCGGAAATCTACACAACGGCGAAGCAAGCAGGAGCAAACGTTACCATAACCGCCGTGTTGACTCCATCGGTAAACGTAGCTGATCTACCGGCAAACTTCGTAACGTGGATAAATGGTACGTCCGGTGCAAACCAGTTGGAACGTCTTGTCTCACGAGGCACCGCAAACACGGATGTAACCGTTACGGGCACCTGCGGAACCGTTCCTAAGAGTGTCCGCATCTATGTGCGACGCGTGGATCCTAACAATCCCACCGTTACACCAACCCCAAACGTTTCTACAGGTTCGGCAGATTGTAGTTGTACACCTTCTAATCCAGTATTAGACGACTGGCACGTAACTTCCGTGGGCATCTCGTGGTATGCTCGCGTCGACAAAATGACTTGTGCAGGCACCGTTAATGTTAGTCCTTGGCCGAGCTTGCCAAACACGATGACTGTGCCAAATACAGCAAATGCTGTGGATGGCGGTAACATCAATAATACCCCCGGTTCATCTAACAGATGGTCTTACGCGAAATCTGATCTCGGTGACTACGACACGGCAGGAGGAGGGCGGGGCCCACACTGGCATAACACGGGTGCTTCAAGTGCCCATGAGTTGTATCATTGGAATACAGATTGGATGGTTTCGTGCATAGGTACGGCCGGTAACTGGTCGGGTACGGAAACGGACATCGAAAATCTAAATGTGAGTGTATTCACCTATTTGACTGAAACCGATGCCAAGACTGGGTTGACGGCTTCGGTAGATGGTAGGTTCACTACATTTCGCGATGCGGCAGTTAACCATTGGAACAATGTGATAATTCCGGGTGACAACGGAGGCATGGGGAGTGGTGCATGGGCTGCTGGCAAGGCTGTTCTGGATAGCGATATAGCCGCTATAGAGTCCTACAGGCTCAGTAAAGGCTGGTAAGGCTGTTTCGTTGTGAATTTTGTTGTTTGATTATATCAGAAAGCGGGGTAATATCATGCGATACGGAAGGCTACTTGGTATAGTGTTGACTGTCTCACTGCTCGGGCCTATCTCAGTGGGAAAGTCCACCGACAAGCTGGATAACTTGCAGATGCCTCTCAGCTACCATCTATTAGTCGAAAAGAAAGTCGATTCCCAGACGCGAGAGATCACCTGCAGACTTCGGGTCGAGAACAGAACTGACACGCTTCAGTTTGTATCCAGGCCCGAGGAGAAAGATATCTCCTTGTCCGTCAAATGACTGGATACACGGCATTACTCGGTGAGTGTCGAAAGAAGGGGATTCGAGTCCCTGGCCAAACGTGAAATTCCACTTCGGCCCACATGTGCAATTGAGATGAAACTGGGTAGAATCGTACCCAGCGGTTCCAAGGAAGGAGAATCTGTGATTCCACCGGGCAATTACCTTGTTTCAGCATTATGGAAGCGGCCTGACCTTCCAGATGTGAGACCTTGCCAATTTGAGGTCATTGCGGGATATCAACCTCCTGCTATAAACGTGCAACCAAGGCATGATGAGTACCCCCTGGGGATTATATTAGAATCGTCTGCAAAAAGATACCGGCGAGACGAGCCAATTATACTCAGTGTCCGGATACAGAATAATGGTCCTCTCCCTGTTACATTGATGAATTACTTTGATCGCTACAAGGATTTTTTTAGGTTTGAAAAGAAAGACGCGGCTTCTGGCAAGAGAATCCAGGAGACCATGTACATAGCAGCTGCCATAACTCCCCATGCAACAGAGGGTTGGATCACCTTGCTTCCGGGAGAGTCTTTATCGGTCGCTATTGATGCAAGCGATGAGTTTAAGACTCCAGGGGAGTACCGTGCGGGCGTAACTTATTACCGGAGTCGTATTCTGTTATCTCCGCGAGAAGGTAAACCTTATTATACCAAGCAACACACGTGGACATCAAACGAGGTCGATATAGTTATATCGAACGCTCCAAGACCGGACATTAGCAAAGAAGAACGAGCGAGGGAGCAATAGCACCCTGCACCAGAGCCTAACTGTACTTAGTCCATTATTGTTGGCACGGGGAGAATTAAAGGTATCCGGTACTTTTCTTG
>CAYHRX010000560.1:0-2547 GCA_964359075.1 uncultured Chitinophagales bacterium | reverse complement strand
GATAAGTATAGCACATGTCCAACGCCGGTGTTGATCGCAAGCGATAGTGGGTCAAGCTGTTGCGCTTTCCTGATCTCATCGAGTGCTTCATCGAAGCGTCCCAGAGCCTTGAGAAAGTCGGCGTAATAATGGTGGCCGCTGCCATAGTTCGGATTCAGCCTGAGTGTCTTTTTGAACTCCTGCTCAGCTCCAGACCAGTCCCAGTCATACTGGAACTTCACCACTCCAAGTGAAGCATGTGCTTCGGCCATTAATGGATTGATCTCAATTGCTTTCGCTGCAGCGGCTTTCGCTTTGGGGAATGCCTGATGAGGTGGAAGGAACTCAAGCAGGGCAAGTGCAGTATATGAATCCGATATGCCTGCGTATGCTACCGCATACTTCGTATCTCGACGGGTTGCCTGTTGGAAATAGTCGACCGCCTTGTTCAGAGCTTCCTCAGATCTCTTTCCAAGGAAATAGCGCCCCTTCAGGAACAGGTCATACGCGTCGAGGTTCTTCGTAGCTTCCTGTTCAATCAGCCGCTGCTCATCCCCGATGAGTTGGATCTCCAACGCCCGCGCAACGCGATGCGCCACATCGGTCTGAATTGCAAAGATGTCCTTGATATCCCGATCATAGTCATCGGACCACAAATGTTCCTGACTGCGGGCGTCAACAAGCTGAATGCGAATACGAACCTTGTCCCCTGCCTTACGGACGCTGCCTTCGATGACGTTGGCAACATTCAACTCCCGACTAATGTCTGCAATGCTCTTTGTGGTACCCTTGTATTGCATGACCGAGGTTCGCGCAATCATGCGAAGACGGCCAATCTTCGAAAGGCGAGAGATCAGTTCTTCTGTCATGCCATCGGCGAAGAACTGATCGTTGGGATCCATGCTGATGTTTGCGAGAGGCAATACCGCTAGACGTAGCTCGTCCGAAGAAACTTGTGGCCTTGTCCCGCCTTCAAGTTGCTTACTGAGCTTTCTCAGATCGTCCCGTAACTTGCTCATGCTCTGAAAGCGGAGCGACGGTTCCTTCTGCATTGCAGTTGAAACAATGCGGGTCATCTCTGCGGGGATATCGGCGCGGTGATGGACCAGCGGCAATGGGTCCTGATTGACAATCTGATATACGATTGCCTGTTCGTATTCTCCTGCAAAAGGAAGCTTGCCACATAGCATTTCGTAGAGAACAACTCCCAATGCCCATATGTCGGCGCGATGATCGACGTGTTCACCACGAGCCTGCTCGGGAGACATGTATGCGATTGTCCCCACAGTTACACCGGTCTTGGTCAATTGCACCGATCCCGTACGATGAGCCAAGCCGAAGTCCGTGATTTGTGCAATCCCATCTTTCCGGATCATGATGTTCTCGGGCTTGATGTCGCGATGGACGATGCCTTTCTCATGTGCAGCGGCGAGTCCGTCGGCGATCTGGATGCAGATGTCGATTGCCCGTTTCATTTGTAGGGGCGTTTCATGAAACGCCCGTACGAGGTCGCGAAGCATTTGTCCATCCACAAACTCCATTGCTATGAAAAGTTTGCCGTTGTTTTCGTCGATTGAGTAGATCGTGCAGATATTCGGATGATTAATCGCGGAAGCAGCTTTTGCTTCATGAATGAAGCGGGCTTTGTCTTGCTCGGATGCAGAGAGATGAGAAGGAAGAAACTTCAACGCAACAATTCGGTCGAGCTTGGTGTCCTCGGCCTTGTACACCACCCCCATCCCGCCTTCGCCCAAATTCTCGAGAATCCTGTAATGAGAGATCGTTTGTCCAATCATGACAGACTCCTTTGGGTCCCGACAAAAAGGGTCGTCCCGCAAAGCGGGATCAAAACTCCGGCCACTCGCTGAAATTCGCTCGTGGGGAGTTTTGCCTGCCCGCCGAAACCAAGTTTCTTTGGCAGGCGGGGAACTTTGTAGACGACGCCCATACCACCCTTCTCTAGAATCTTGTCCCGCTCTTTGGCCTGCCCGCCTCGTGCAAGTCTTCCCATGGGCAGGCGGGGATTCCGCTTAGAGGCGGGATTTCCCGCCTTCTTGGATTCCGCCAATGTGCGGGATTCCAAGGAGCGGAACCAGAAAGCGGAATAATGTGAAACTGTCTGACCTAACATTGTCAAATAAGCAACGAGCATGTTAGTGATGCATCTTCTCAACGTCTGCCGGGGAGAACTTGGTAAGACGTATCGCTTTGGCGCTGCCCCGCTGCTTTGAGGGAACAACCATCAATGCCTCTTTCGCATTCTCCGCTTCGATAATCACCCATCCCGTGTGGTCACCATCCATACAACCCCAGTCGAAATGAGTGATGTACCCGGCAAACAGGACTTGTTGAATCACGTCCTTGCAGTCCGCATCGGTGTGAGGAGAAATCACGAGGAATCTATCCATGGCTGCCTCCGAATGTGTGTTGGTATTTAGTTCTGCTGTTCTCGACGAATGAGGATGATCCGCTGAATCGGACTTGTTGTTACACAGTTGCCAAACTCAAGACTTAGCCCGAGCACTGCAACGACATCTACTTTGATGACACTCCCACCCCACGTGCACC
>CAYHRX010000559.1:0-2550 GCA_964359075.1 uncultured Chitinophagales bacterium | reverse complement strand
GCCATTCAGCTATCAGCATGTATTACTTTTGCTACTTTTGGCAATAACTGAAAAATTCGTAATGATACTTGAATTTAATGAATAAAAGAGAATTATCAGTCATATAAATTCAATAAGGTTATTTTCAATAATTCCGCCTTTCTTATTGTGCATAGCTACGCCCATAGCTTTGTTGTTATGCACCCAGCAATTTCGCACAACGTTGTAATTGCCACTCATCTTTACTCCATCGTAACGGCTGCCCATCTTCTCATCCTGGTGATTTGTCGAATCAATTTTTATAGCTGTGGGGCATCTGCCAGTCTGTTCTTCCGTCACTCGGCGGAACGAGAATTGTCAAAATATAAAGCAAACTAGCAGTTTGCTCCACTTCAGTTAGGGTTTCGAGCCAACGTCGGAGATGTCCCAAGCTTCGAAGCCGATTTGCGCTGCCGGGGATCCTGATCGCAGTCGGAAATCGTCATGTTCAGGGGGGTCTACGAACAACGGATCTGCGATGATACTGTGCTTATCCTGACCTGCGGACTGCCATTCCTCCAAGCCCTTTCCACTGAACATGAGTGGCGCTCCCGATGCGTTCCAGTAGAGGTTATGATCGTAGAGGAAATTGCTGTTGTTATTGGTGTTCCAGTAGTCTAGCACCTGTCCTTGATTGTAGTAGACGATATTGCGTTGAAAGGCATATTGGAACCATGTCGTCTGACCTGCACGAAATATTTGGTATTCCTTTCCAAAGGCAAAGATATTGTTCTCAACGGTAATATTGCGGTTGACACTGACGAAGAGCGGACCGGAACTGCATCGATACACAAGGTTTTTCTCGACAAGGATGTCAGCGCTGCCATGATCAGTGTAGATTCCCCAACCACCATAGTCCCGATGATTGACATCATGCACAACATTGTAGCGGATGCGAGTGCCGGGGGAGATGCTGTTGGTGTAGATGCCGCCAATGTCACTCATCACGCCCCGTCCGATGTGGTGAACGTGATTATGCTCTACCACATTGCTCACTGCCTGACTTGGCTCGAAGGTCTGTAGTGATCCAACAGAGATGCCCATCCAGGGAAGATTATAGATGTGATTATACTCGACCTTGTTGTCTGGATTCTCACCCACGAACACGCCCACGGAACCCGGAAATAAATGCCCTCCATTAGTGATCTCATTATTCGCCACTGTAATACGTCGGCTGTGAGGACCTTTGGGCAATGAGGCTTTTCGTTGTTTCCCACGCTCATTTGGCTCGACGTCGAAGAAGTGACCGATCTTGACCCCGCCTGCTCCCAAATCCGTCATCAAGTTGTGCGAAATCTCAATGTCGAAGCAACCCAGATTCACCTCAACGCCGTAGGTGCCAACATGCTCGATGGTTCCACTGCGGAGGCTACATTGCCCTGCATAGTCGAAGAACACCGCTCCCGGCACATCAATCGCGGCTTGTAATGAAGATGACCAGTCCGACTGCGGTTTCCATTCGTTGTGCGATAAGGTAATGCCTTCAAAGTGTATGTGTTCCACCGGGGCGCCTTCCCGACCGGCTAGACGCAACACCTGTGTCAGCCTCGGCGCCACGATTTCTATTGTCTTCATATCCTCCCCAGACAACGGCAGATAGTAGAGTTTCCCTTTAGGGCGATCCAGATACCACTGTCCCGGCGTGTCCAGCGCTTCGAACACGTTCTCCACCCAATATACTGAAGGACGTGGCGGATTGGTGTCATCCAAAGCGAAAAGGCTTGTTCGGTCAAAAGTAACAAGGCGTTTCTCCACATCCACTTCCTGAATGGGCAGTCGGTTGGTGATCCAGCGACTTACCCCGATTACCTCGACATCATGAAGGTTGCGCCAGGGCTGTATGTCAGTTCCTGAATATACGAATTGCTTGGTTCCGTCTAGGAAGGCTTCCCACTGCTTTTGCCAGTCGAAGCCCAGTAAATCTTCGATGCGATACATACCCTCCTTGGGCAGTCGGGTGCGCGGACGACGTTCGCCATTCACGAAAAGTTGTCGGAAGTTCCACTGCCCTTCTTTCACCTCCGGAATGTCCACCACCCAGGCATTCTGACCATTCACCTCAGCCCACTGTCCGCCTTCGATTCGGCGTCCTCCACTGATAACTACCTTCTCTCCTGGTACCGCTGAGTAAACTACTCGTGTATTTTCCGTTCCTGAATCCTCCGGACCAAACTCCAATGTCTGGTCGAGATAATAAATACCTGCACGCAGCATCACCCGCACAGACTGGCGTTCTTGTTGCGTTTTGAGCAAAGTCTGCACAGCTTCCTGTGCCTTTTTCACAGTAGCAAAGGGACCATCGTTCTCTTTTGGTTCTGGCAACCTTCCTGACCAACTATCGTTGCCATTGGGGGAGACGTAAAAATCCGCAGTCATCGAATTTGTGCCTGATGCGTATGTATTGCCTAAATTATTCATTTTCATATTACAAGCATCCTTTCTTCCAACAATCTCACGCAGAAACACCACATCCAATGCACCAGACGACATTCATGTTCATAGTCATTCCTTTCGATCCTTCTGAATCAGAAA
>CAYHRX010000558.1:0-2556 GCA_964359075.1 uncultured Chitinophagales bacterium | reverse complement strand
GGCAGTGATGCTTGCTGCGTTCATGGCCGGCGAGACGGCATGTCGGATCCGTGCTTCCCGCAGACTCGAGATCCCTTCAGTCATCAAAGTCGCTGAAGACATCGTGGCACACGACCGGACGGGCATGGAGCGGGCCTTTGTAGACGAGGTCCGCTATTGTCGCCAGCCGTGGGGCTCTGTCATTGAACGCTTCAGCCAGATCGAATGGACATTGCAGGATGCTGTGGACGAGGTGATGGTGAACGGTCAACCCATGCATGAGACGATGACCCGTTACGCTGCCCGGATCGACAACGAGCTGGCCGACATCCGAGCGCATGAGACGTCAGAGTTCAAACCAATCAAAGAGCATTCCGAGATTGGAAGATTCCTGATTGGGGTTGCAGTGTTCGTGCTTGTCGGCTGCATCATCCTCTATCTCTCAACGGCACGGAACAAACGGTCAACCGCCGGAACTGCATTGACGTTCCTGGCTCCCTCCCTCTTCCATCTCGTCGTGTTCATCTTCACGCCGATTGTGTTCGCAGCGTACCTGAGCATGCATCGGTGGGATATCGTCGTTGCCGACAAGCCGTTCGTAGGGCTCGACAACTTCAAGGAGATGCTGGCCGATGCCACATTCTGGAATGCACTGAAGAACACATTTGTCTACACTCTCAACGTCCCGCTCGCAATGACGCTCTCCCTGACCATTGCGTTGATGATGCACAGACGTTTGAAGTGGATCGGCTTCCTCCGCACCATCTACTTCCTGCCAAGCGTAACGTCATTCGTTGCCGTGGCTCTCGTGTGGATGTGGATCTATCATCCGTCGTTCGGGATCGCGAACTTTCTCCTCGGACTTGTGGGCATCCCCCCGCTACAGTGGCTGAATTCCACACAGACAGCGATGATCTCGGTGATCATCTTCAGCATTTGGCTTGGTCTCGGATACCAGATGGTGATTTTTCTGGCTGGACTGCAAGGCATACCGGAGGAGTTCTACGAGGCGGCGCGCATCGACGGCGCTTCCAAGTGGCAGCTCTTCCGACGCGTTACTCTGCCGCTGCTGAAGCCGACAACGTTCTTCATTCTCGTAACATCACTCATCAGCTCGTTCCAAGTGTTCACGTCGATCTACATCATGACCGCCGGCGGGCCCGTGCAAAGCACGGACGTCATCGTGTACCATATCTATCAGGCTGCGTGGGAACAGTTGAGAATGGGATACGCTTCGGCTATGTCGTGGGTGCTGTTTGTCATCATCATGGTTGCGACATGGGTGCAGTTCAAGCTCATGGGGAAAGGTGTGGAGTATTAACACTGGATTCTGTGTTTGACGATTGAGAGATTGAATCATTATCAAACCGAGGACATGCAATGACGCCAGTTGAAACCTACTTCAAGGAGCTGAGGGACATCCGTCAGTCAGGCGCCGGAGTAGATGAGACCTCCTACTACACACCGCTGGCTAATCTTCTGAATGAGATCGGGAAGCAACTGAAGCCGAAGGTTCGCTGCATCATGAACCTGAGGAACCAAGGTGCAGGTATGCCCGATGGTGGTCTGTTTACTCCAGATCAGTTTTCCAAAGGCCCACACAGTACACCACAGCGGGACACAAAACCATCAAGAGGTGTGATTGAGGCAAAGCCAACAAAAGATGATGCATGGCTGACCGCAGACAGTGAGCAAGTCTCGCGGTACTGGAAGGAGTATCGGCAAGTTCTGGTGACCAACTACCGTGACTTCATTCTCGTTGGTCGCGACGCAGAAGGACAGCCCGTTAAGCTTGAGACGTTTCGATTGGCCAAAGACGAGAGTGCGTTCTGGAGCGAAGCGGCGAATCCACGGAAGGCAGCAGAGCAACATGGAGAACGTTTCACTGAGTACCTGAAGCGTGTTCTACTCTCCGCTGCACCTCTTTCATCGCCTAAAGACCTGGCCTGGTTTCTCGCATCGTATGCCAGAGATGCTAAGAGCCGGATTGAACAGGCTGACTTGCCTGCATTAACAGGTGTACGCAACGCACTTGAGGAAGGGCTTGGACTCAAGTTCCAGGGCTCGAAAGGCGAGCACTTCTTCCGTTCGTCACTGGTGCAGACTCTTTTCTATGGTATTTTCTCCGCGTGGGTTCTTTGGAGCAAGAAACACCCCCGTACAAACCGGAGAGTCTTGTTCGATTGGAAACTTGCCGCGCATTACCTCCGCGTCCCGATTCTAAGGAAGCTATTTCATGAGATAACTGAGCCTGGTCAACTTGATGAATTAAGACTATCCGAAGTCCTCGATTGGACCGCCAACGCACTCAACAGGGTTGACCGCACATCCTTCTTCGCTGAGTTTCAAGAAGGCCACGCAGTCCAGTACTTCTATGAGCCATTCCTCGAAGCCTTCGACCCAGAGCTCAGAAAAGAGCTTGGCGTCTGGTTTACTCCAACCGAGATCGTGCAATACACGGTCGCTCGAGTGAACACGGTCTTGAGAGAGGAACTGGATATTCCCGATGGCCTTGCCGATCCTCGCGTGTACGTTCTCGATCCTTGCTGCGGCACAGGAGCATACCTCGTTGAAGTA
>CAYHRX010000557.1:0-2565 GCA_964359075.1 uncultured Chitinophagales bacterium | reverse complement strand
CATTCGCACGATACAGCCAGAACACCGTATGCATATCCCGCAGCCCACCCGCGCTCTTCTTCACGTTGGGTTCCAGCAGCTTCACGGAGTTGCCGTAGCGGACGTGGCGGCTCCTGATGTCCTCAAAGACTCCCTCGATAAACCACGTGTCCCGGCCCTCCTCAACGGCACCCTTCATTTCGGCATACAGATCATCGGCAAGCGTCTGGTTGCCGCAGATGAGTCGGCTTTCAAGCATCGAGGCCCATGAATCGATTGCCGACCCTATCGTCTGCAACGCTTCATCAATCGTTCGCACACTGTGGCCGACGATGAGCCCAGCGTCCCAGAGAAGACGCAGGAACAACTTCGCCGTTTCATTCGCTGACTCACGACTTGCGCCGACCGGACAAAGCACCATCACATCAACATCTGAGTGAGGACACAACTCTCCCCTGCCGTATCCGCCAAGGGCAAGTATGGCAACGTGGTCTCGCAAGCCATCGGGAATCATCCGGAAGATTGAGTGGATCGCTTCATCCGTCACGGCCGTAAGTGCAGTGCACGTGGCAAAGCCCGTCGCTCCATTGCGGTGAGCATCGGCAATCTCAGCGTGGCGGCCTGCAAGGAACTGCTTAACGGATTGGGGATCGTTCAGCATTGTACTGCGCGATGGTGACACCTGTTCAACTCTTGGGATGAATATACCGATTGAAGGGAGGAATATCAAACCGAAGTGACCATCACTTTATCCGCTGGCAGATGATGTAAGAGTCTCCATGCCGCGGGTGCTCATGGTACTTGCATGGAGCGTAACCCTCATAACAATAGAGGAGCCTGAAATCATTGAACATCTCCTGAAGGCGGCCCTTCTCCAGAAAATAGACGAACGTGCAGCAGTCTTTCTCATGTCGGAACGTGTTGGGCTCAAGCTCACGGGCGGTGTTCTGGTAGTCGTGGAGCTCAGGGTCGAGGTAGTTGCGGGCGGACATGATGATGATGCCACCGGGCCGAACGGTGCGCTTCAGCTTGGGGACAAGCGTTTCGAACTCACTCTTCTTCATGCAACACACAACGAGAATGCAGCTCACGACGTCATATTCGTCGCGTGGGTAGCGGTGAGTAACGACATTGTGCCTGACGATGTGAAGACGCGAAAGCTTGCGATCATCCCGGTAGGCCCGAAGCCGTTTCAGGTAGGCAGCATTCTGATCGATGGCAGTGACGGTGAATCCTTTTTTCGCGTAGCACACACTATCGGCGCCTTCGCCGCAGCCAACATCAAGCACGTGAGTGCCTCTGCAATGGCGGATCGCTTTGCGGACAAGCGGGTCGGTAACAAAGGGATTCTCGAAGCCGTATTTCTTCTGGAGTGCAGAGGCGTTCACGGTATCAACCCTCCCGCTTACCTGCAACATCAACGACGATGGGAGAGAAGAACAGGGCGTCCGGGTTGTTCCGATGAGCATGCCAGTCGTGTAGCATTGCTTCAGCTTCGGTTTGCGTCGTCGCTCCCTTGTCTACCATCGCCTGCATGTGTGTAGTGAAGAACCTGTGCATCCATTCCGCGATATCACTTTCAGGACCGCCGGCCCGTGAATGGGGAGTAAAGTCGACGAGCTTCACTCCATGCTTCTTGAACCAGGCCGGCATTCTTCCTGTCACGTACGGGTCGCCACCAACCGACCCGTAGTACGCCCGCGCCACTCGCGGCATGTTGTCGAACGCCCCTCCACGAGGGTACACCGAGAGGCCTTCGTAGTAGTAGTCCTGGAATGCGATCACGCCACCCGGTGCGAGTGATGCAATCAGCCGTGTGAGAAACTTCTCCGGATCCGCCACGAACGCAATCACCCAACGGACAAAGATGAGATCGTAGTACTGCGGCGGTAACTGAGCTTCCTCTGCTGTGGCGAGAACGAACTTGATATTCGACCAATGGCGCCTCAGCATTTCTTTCCTGGACCAGTCAAGAAAGAACTGAGACGGTTCGAGCGCAGTCACCTCGCCAGTCTCTCCAACCCGCTCACGGAGGTCCACTGCTACGAACCCAGGTCCTGCTCCAACATCGAGGCACTTCCAGCCCTGCTGAACATGCAGGCGATCCAGGAATCCGTTCGTGACAGGTGCCCACACGGCGTGTTGGAAGCGAAGACGCTCGAGCTCGGTTTGGTTGACGCCAAGGAGGTAGTCAGGTTGAGACATATGAAGGGGTCTGAGGTTTGAGGGTTGAGGTACAGGATTCAGGATTCCAGTCCAAATACGATAGCTTGATCAATCGTCATGGAGGTGCTGGGGTGTGGCGCCTTATCACCGACGGCATCACGGATGGCTACTTCTACCCTTTCGTATCGTTCACGGGCCGCCGCGGGTGTGGCTCCTCCGACCTTCTTGCGCAAGGCTTCACCAGCATCGAGCAGTATGGCGGCGCGTTCGATCTGAAGTTGGCCAACAGCCACAACAGCCATGTCGGAGAGACAGTTGGCAATGCCGACCTTGTCGCCCATGAGGTGACACAGACTTAGAGACTCCTTGAGGAATTCACGCGCCTTCCCGTGTTCTTGCTGTGAGCACAGAAAAGTGGCT
>CAYHRX010000556.1:0-2588 GCA_964359075.1 uncultured Chitinophagales bacterium | reverse complement strand
TCTTCCCGTCCCATACTGCTTCATACTCACCCTGTGCTTTCCTCTCGTCTAAGAGAACTCTCACCCCCCTTCCAAGGAGGTCATAGATTTTCAGTTTCACAAATGTTTGTTCAGGGAGACTATACTTAATCCTTGTCGATGCGTTAAATGGGTTTGGGTAATTTTGGTAGAGATCTAGTGTCTTTGGTTCGCTTGGACCATTTTGTGGGATTCCAGTCACTGGGATATCGTCGAGCTTGATAATGCCAGAAAAGGTACCAACATACAGGGTGATGGAATTTCGAGGACCACCCGCAACTACTCCAACCGGTCCGGGCATCAGGCGTTTCCATGTTCTGCCTTCATCTGATGTTGAGAACAATCCTCCTAATGAAAGTGAGGGTGTTCCAAACTGTCCGTGAGCACCCAAACTAACGTAGATTCTTCTCGGATCAACTCGGCTTATGAACACGCGTCGTCCGGATAAGTTGTGGTCAAGGGGCTCGAGGCTTGAATCAATAGCTGACCAATGTTGTCCACCATCCCTCGTCAAGTAAACTCCTCCTCTTACTGGCCCCGAGGCGGTCTGTACCGCGTAGAGAATATTTGTAGAGTCAGATCGAATGGCTATGGATAACACAGGCGTACGTGAAGGCATAGGTCCCGGATCTGCAATCCTTATACCTTCGTTCATTGCACGCCAAGTAGCACCAGCATCGGTAGTCTTCAGAATTCCCAAGTCGCCAGCTGCAAGGTACATCGTAGAGGATGCGCGAGGGTCAAAAACTATTTCCTCCACGCTTCCTACGAAATTTGTCGCACGCATATTCTCCCACGTGTTTCCACCACTGGTGCTTCGGTAAAGCTCCCTCCCGAACCAGCCAGTTGTGCCTGCATAAACCGTATCTGAACTCTTCGGATGGACAGCAGCAGTCCATACCCAGGTGTCAAAGCTCCCTCGTAGTGATGTCAACTCCCAGGTATTGCCGCCATCAATACTTTTGAACAGACCATAGGGACCGCCAGTTGCGTAAGCGATATTTCTGTTGTTAGGATCAAACCTAAATTGACGAAAAGGCATTTCAACAGTTTGTGGGACTCCAAAGTCCAGCGCACGCCAGGTCTTCCCTTCATCACGAGTCATGAGAATCCCTTCGTCTCCTGCCCCGACGTACAAGCGGCCCGAACTATCTGGGTCAGCGTAGATATCCAGAACAGGGCCATGCGACACCTCGGTCCACTGCCAGCTAGCACCCCCATTGGTTGTCTTATACACACCCCATCCATATGTGCCCACGTACAATTCATCGGGAAGTCGTGGGTTTATTGCAAGCGCATACAAATAACGATTGTAGGGTGTTGGCAGCCCTTCATTCATTTTAGTCCAGCTTGCTCCGCCGTTTGTCGACTTGTGAACGTCACCCACCCATCCGTAAAGATAATCTCCTGTGCATGCATACACAACATTAGTATCCAGAGGATTCAAAACAATATCATTTACCCATTCCGTCGAAAGTAGTTGATCCCATCTTCCACCCCCATCGATAGTTTTGAATATGCCTGCGTCTTTTGTCCCAAGGTAAAGCACGTTGGAATTCTTCGGATTCACGGCTATGGATAAGACAAGGTCTCCCGGAGTGAGGGTTAGAGAGGTCAGATACCAACTCAATCCCGAGTTTGTGCTCTTATATAGCCCGTATGATGCGTCGTTGCCATCTGCATAAAGGATGTTCGTGTCAGATGGGGCGATTACAAGATCACCAACAGCATTCGAGAAGCTATACAACAAGGACCAGTTGTCTCCCCCATTCCGAGTTACCCAAACATTTTTGCCCGCAACTGCATACACCACCATTGGGTCAGCCTCGTTAATGGCGTAGAAACTTCCTGCTACTGTCATGCTCTGCCACGTTTCCCCTCCGTCAGAGCTGCGGTATTGACTGGAATAGATCACTTTGCTGTTCTTTGGATTGATGGCAATATCGGTTACATTGGACGTGTATCCGCTTGAATCGTTTACCAATTCTCCGCTGCGGCCGCCATCGGTACTCCGGAAGATTAGGCCATTACGTGTCCCCGCGAACACAGTATTTGGGTTTGTCGGATCAACAGCCACCGTTCGTACTCGACCTCCAGGAGGCCCAAGAGATTTCCATTGCTGGGCCAGGACTAGATGACTCAAGCTTACACATAGGATGCAGACTAAATGCGGGTACTTCATCTTTATGGCACCACTAGAAATGACGCTCGATTCTTGCCTTCAAACGCAAAATCCCCCCTCCATCTCTTGGCTTTGGTCTTGCGCAGAAGTTATGAAGTGGGGATTCCATTTTCCCCTCCGAGCTAACTTACCTAGTCGCTAATATCTCACGAATAATATAAACATACCGGAGGCGTTTGTCAAGGGTGCTCGAAAAAAAAATTCTGATTGCCGTAGAATTCTCACTTATCAGAAATCTTGACTCTCAAACCACATTTGGATAATTTGACCACGCAGGCCAGCGGCCAATTCTGCTTCTAATGAGTCCCGGCCCCTCAAGAAGACCAACACCTCAGGAGCTATGTTTGAAATGAAAACGTTCACTGTTTCTGTTGCAATACTTCTCTTT
>CAYHRX010000555.1:0-2588 GCA_964359075.1 uncultured Chitinophagales bacterium | reverse complement strand
GATCGTGACTGAAGCAAAGGACGTTGAGACGCTGCCCGCCGTCGCTGAGGTGGCGGACGTGATACAGATTGGCGCCCGCAACATGCAGAACTTCTCCTTGCTCGAAGCCGTGGGTGAGATGAGGACGCCCGTGATGCTTAAGCGCGGCATCTCCGCCACCATCGAGGAGTTGCTGATGTCAGCAGAGTATATCCTCGCCCGTGGGAACCCCAACGTAATACTCTGTGAGCGCGGCATTAGAACGTTTGAGCCGTACACCCGCAACACGCTCGATTTGAATGCAATCCCCGTCGTAAAGAAGCTCTCCCATCTTCCGATTATTGTGGACCCCAGTCACGGTATCGGCATGTGGGATGGGGTCTCGGCGATGGCGCTTGCAGGTGTCGCCGCCGGCGCCGATGGGCTGATGGTTGAGGTCCATCCGGATCCCGGTGCAGCGCTCTCCGATGGCTATCAGTCACTCAAGCCGCAGCGATTCAAGGAGTTGATGGAGAAGGTGAGACAGGTCGCGCTTGTGCTGGATCGCTACGTGGGCCTTGACGGGGCGGGTGAACTCGTGCGTACACCTCTGCATTCAGATGCTCCGATCCCGCATTAGTCACTGATGTTACGCAAAACTATCTCATTGGAGCTGAAAGCTCGCACTGCGCTGGTACATGTCGCTCCGCTGGAGCTATCATACCATTTGCTCGGTTGGGAATCTATAAACATATCGCCCCTAACAGGGCTTCGGCTCCGCGAATAACGCCGTAGGCGTGAAATGTTTATAGAAACTATTCCCCTGGAATCATCAAGCTCCATAGGAGCGACATGTGGAAAGCACCTTCATCGAGACCAAATCCGTTTGGTGCGTAACATCAGTTAGTCAGTGCGACAGGATCGGGTCGAAAAGCGGAATCTAGATCGTCTTGAACCTCTCAAACGACTGCCTGCAAGCATCGCAGTAGAATAGCTGTTTGCAGAGCGTTGCACCGAACTCGCTCTCCATGCGAGTGCGAAGCGAGCCACAGAAGGGACACGCTGCTGGGATGGTGAGTGTTGCTTCGATGTGCTCGTGTCTTGCGGGCGGAGCGATCCCAAACAAGCGGAGTTTCTCCCGGACAGCTTCGTCAAGCATATCGGTTGACCACGGTGGAGAGAATGTTGTCCGGACTTCGACGCTCGAGCAGCCAAGGTCTGTGAGACGTGACCTGATTTCTCCCTTGATGTATTCCAGCGCCGGACAGCCGACGAATGTCGGTGAGATCGTCACTGATACATTTCCTTCCTCAATCGTCACCTGCCGGATGATCTTCATGTCGACGAGAGAGAGAACAGGAATCTCCGGATCGGTGATCTTGCCGAGTTCCTGCCAGATGGTTTGCTCGTCCAGCGTTTGCATATTTGTTCGCTTCACCATTTTGCGTTCGGGGCCATCCTGTATACGGCCTGAAGGTCATCTACGAGCTGCCTGAGGTGCTCGGTGTGAGACTTCCGTCGGCCGCCTTCGTCTGACTTCGCCGATGTTGTGTACGATCCATCCTGTCCCGCAACCGGGACCGTGAGCGTTGCCGAGGTCAGGACAGGCACGACTCTTTTCAGCCACTCTGCCTTGAGCACTTCGTTGCCGGGGAAGACGCCTGCTCTCACCAATTCATCTTCACCCTCCAACTTCTCAAACATCCCGAGCGCCTGCGGGAACGCCTCATCCACCGCGGCTTGGGTGCGCTGATGACTCTCCACCGTCGCGTCACCCAACCTCTCCACCAAGCCCTTGCTATGCAACAGGTGGTAGGCCTCTTCTCGAATCAACTTTCTTGCAATCTCTTTGAGCTGCTGCACTGAGCTTTCTCCGAGTGCAGTCAGCCTTGCTTGCTCTGCTTCATCGAACAGATACTGCCGGATGACTGTGTATCCGAAGTCTCCCTTTGGATATGTCACGAAGTGGCAACACGTGAAGTCATTCCACGCCAGCACAAATGCCATCGCATCCGGCGACTTGCCAGTGAGTTGCTCGTAGAGCGTGTACCAGACGAGGGAATGGCCGAGCTCGTCCTGCGCAATGTTAGAGAAGGCGATATCTTCTTCGAGGATCGGAGCGTGACCTGTCCATTCGGAATCCCGGTGACCGAGCATCAGCTCGTCATCCGCCAGCGCGAGGATGAACCTGAGAAGCGGATCGTGCGGAACAGAAGCTGGCAGCTCAATGCTCATCCGGTGATTCCTTGTCTGGTGCCTCGAATGCCTTTGGGTCTCGGTAGCTCTTGTCGGTCACCTGTGCGAAGAAATCCTCGTCCTTATAGTCAGTGGCGGTGATGTCTTTCGATCGTGCCACCCACAGACTGACGCACTTGAGCCGCCGTGCGAATTGGTCACGGGCCAATTGCAAGGCCATCTGCGGGTCGGGCGCGTGTACGGAGCCGACGTAAATGTGTGGGTCACCCTTCTTGGTTTGATGGAATACCTCGTACGTTTCCCACTGTGTGTCGGTCATGCGGCAACTGCCTTCGATTTACCTTTGGCAGCCTGTGCTTCACGAACCCAGCGTCCATCTTCATGCGCTTTGCGGCGTACAGCCAGCCGTTCCTTGTTCATCGGACCGTCGCCGT
>CAYHRX010000554.1:0-2590 GCA_964359075.1 uncultured Chitinophagales bacterium | reverse complement strand
AACAAGGAAGTAGTGTGCAATCGCTGCACCTGCGAGCATGAACGCTGAATACGCAAAGACTGGAAAGATGGATAAACGAGCCTGATTAAGATACGGCGCCAGCACAGAAGAAACCAGCGGTCCGAAATCGACGGACCAGATATAAGGCGTTGCAAGCACGATGAGGCCGGTTGCCGCCGTTACGCTCAGACCAAATGCTTTGGGTGATCGCGCAAGAAACACCATCGCCTGCAACATCAGGATGCTCACCGCAACGCAGTGCAGCACATCCACCTGGAAGAGTTGTGCATACTCCTCGGGCTTCGTCTCATGCAGCAGCTTGTTCAACGAGAAGAACGGCAAGTGCAGCGCGTATCCAACCAGCAGGAGGAGCAGGATTTTCAGAAGGCGGCTGCGCAGCGCAGGCGAGAAGCTCTTGTACTCAAGCCAGCGTCGCTGCGTGACGATCGTGAAGGCAAAGCCTGCAACAAACAGGAAGATCGGCGCGGTAAACCCGCGGACCGCGTCGTACAGGCGAAATGCCTCAGTGGCGCGGACGTCGAGGCTGAGCACGGAATCGATGCTGTGGCCCATCACCATGACCACCACGGCGACGCCACGCATGATATCGATGAATTGTATTCTGTGGGCTGACGGTTGCACTACAAAAAAATCCCGCATGCCGGACTACTCGCCCATTTTCGCTTTGATGATCTGCTCAAGCTCGTCGAGGTCAATGGGCTTAGTAACGTACGCCGCTCCGCCAAGTTCTTTTCCGAACTTCCTTGCATAGAAATCATCCACGGCGGTCAGGAAGATAAATGGCAGCGACTTGTACTCGGCGCTCTTCTTTACTTCCTGGTACAGCTCAAACCCGTTCATCCCCGGCATGGCCAGGTCTGACACAACGATGCTTGGCTTGAGCAACGCGATAGCCTTTATGGCAGCGTCGCCGCATTCGGCTGTTTCGACCTTGAAGCCACGATCTCTCAATCCAATTGATGTGGCGGTCAGGAGCGACTGTTCGTCGTCAACTAGTAGAACAAGCTTATCTGTCAGCATAGGCCCCGCACTCAATAACTCAAGCATCTGTGAAAAATATCCACAATTCGGGCCTCAAAATCAATGCGCCACGGAATCATTGTGCGATGCCGGACGAGATAGAGGAAACAGCGAGTTGAGCAGCGCGCTCTGCGCTCACAATGGCACCCTCGATGGTTGCTGGATAGCCGGTTGCTACCCAGTCCCCGGCAAGGAACAGGTTGGTGATTCCAGTCCGGCTCGACGGGCGCTGTGCTTCGATCCCGGGCGATGATGAGTACGTTGCACTTTTCTCTCTAACGACAACGGCATGACGCGGCTCCTCCTGAAGTCCATCGTAAAGACTGCGGATGTCCTCGACTGCAATGTTTACCAGCTCCTCCTTCGTCATCCCGACGAACTCGTTCGCTCCACTGATGACTGCCGAGACGTGTGCCCCTTTGCCGGTTTCATCGTTGATCTTCCGCTTGTTGAACAGCCATTGAACTCTCCTCCCGATCAGCCCGACGAATTCATGCTGCATGAATTCCTCCGTGAACCACATGTGTACCGACACGATCGGAGTAAATTCAAACGAGTCAAGGTACGAGAACTGCTCGATAAGCCGCGACGGCAAGAGGGGAAGCAACTTGTTTGGGGGGATGGTGAGGATGACGGCATCGCCAGCGACCGACGTGCCATCTCTCAGGCGGACACCGGTTGCATGCTCATCGTCTGCCATGACTTCGATAGCGTCCGCATTCAGACGAAGTTCACCTCCTCGAAGCGTTATGAACCGCCGCGCGCCATCGACGTACAACTCACTCAGTCCAACCGTCGGGATTGCGAGCGCCGCATTGCGAGAGCCTCCGAGGAACGCTTTCCTCAACGCCTGGACGAACACGTGTGCTGACGCCTTGTGGATACGTTCGTTCATCATCGAGACGGCGAGCGGCTCCCATAACGAGCGGATGACTTCATCAGACTGGCCGGCGCTTTTCAGCCATTCGAGAATCGTCATCGTTGCGAGCGATTTCTCTTTGACCTCATCTACAGACCGAAGGGAAAGGCCTGCACGCAATAGTCTCAGCCGATCAAGGAATGAGAATAGGTGGCAGCGGAGAATCCCGACAAGCAGGTTGAAGGGTGTCGGCAGCAGTGGGAGCCGGAATTCCTGAAAGCCACGCTGAGGATGATGGAACAGCAGCGACGGCGCTCGCTGGACTCTCAGCATCTCACGAGTGCCGATCTTCTCCAGGAAGCGCATCGTGCGCTCATAGCCGGCGATCAGGACATGCTGGCCGTTGTCAATCGTGTCGCCCGTGACGGAATCCTTGAAAGAGAATGCCCGACCGCCGAGCGCGGGCTTCTGTTCGAGGATGGTGACCCGGATGCCGCGGCTGACTAGATCAACACCTGCAGCCAGACCGCTAAGCCCGCCGCCAACTATGACAACGTGTTTGGACATGCCTCAGGTGAGCGTGAGGAATGCGATCCCTTCGCTACGGAAGCGTGAGTACTTGATCTGGTGGCTAAGCCAGTAGCGGACGGCAATGAGGATCTTAAGGAACCGTGGAAGAGAGATGCGATT
>CAYHRX010000553.1:0-2595 GCA_964359075.1 uncultured Chitinophagales bacterium | reverse complement strand
GACGCCCGACTGCAATGCCACGATACTCTGAACGCTCTTCAACGCCGCTGCCTGGATGTCCTGCTGTCCAATGTTCCTTCGGCTGGCGGTCTCTTCAATATCAAAGAGCGGCTTCTCCCCCACAACGACAATTTCCTGTCCAATGGAGAGGATTGTCTCCTCCATCCTGGCGGTGAATGTCGCTGTCTGCCCCGCCTCAACCTTGAAGCTCGTGAACTGCACAACTTTGTACCCGAGCAGCGACACCTCAAGCGTGTACACGCCCGGGTTCACTTTCTCGATCTTCACACTACCTTCAAGGTCGCTCGAGCCGCCATAATAGGTACCCTTGATGACGACGTTGGCCCCGGGAAGGCCTTCGCCGCTGTTTGCCTCGACGACTTTACCCTGGATTCTGCCCCTCTCAGCCGTCTGCGAGAGAACTTGTGCAGCAGTGAGAAGGAAAACCATCACGGCGTATGTAATTCGTGATACCACTAGAATCTTCGCCTATCGATTCGGTGATTCTGGTCGAACTCGGACGTGAACACTCGTTCGTACAAAGCCACGATGCCACGAGGGTTCCCGACCGTGCGGTTGTCGAGTATGTGGAGCGGCAGCCCAAAGAACACGATCGTGCGCTGACCATCGACCACGGCAATGTTTGGCATTCCTATGTACTGGATGGGGAACGTGTTTGCAGTATCCGGCTGAAGATGGTACAGGTACCTCGCATCCGACCGTTTGTAGACTGGACGCATGAAGACTGTATGCTGGAATGGCGGAAAATTCGTCGCCAGCAAAGGGTAGATGTTGTTGGGGTCTGTGCTGTCCGGGTACACCTTGTAGTTACCATTCACTGAGGGAGAACCGCGAGATGGCAGCGGGCGGTTCCGCACAAGGTCTTCGGTACAGATGCTATCGACAGGCGCAAAGTCCTTCAGAGCCCCTCTTGAATCATAACTCTCTCTGAAGGAAGTGGCAAACAAGACCTTGCCGCCATTCTGCAGATATGTGAAGATCGTTTGCTGTGCCACGCCGAGACTGGGAACGACATCCGTGTACCACAGAACATAGTCGTACAGCAAGAACGAGTGGATCAACGCGGGGTCAAAGAACGGCGGCACCAGGGAGCCCGTTCTGCCCAGCCCTTTTTGTTCGCTCGTTACGCCGCGCCCCATATCAAGCACGTCAACAGTCTGGAATATCCCTCCTGAGACTTCAGCCAGTGGTGACAGGTAGAGTTGGATGGGTGGGCCAACGAACTGCGTGTACGAATAGTCGCTCATCAACAGTAGCCGGCCCCTCGGCTTTCGGACAAACCACGTGTCGCGGATCGTGTTCGCACTGTACTCTCCTGCAATGTCCTTCACCTGGACGTAGAAGATGTTCAAGGCATCAAGCCTCAACCCGTTGATTTGGCCTATCCGCCTTCTGCCGAGGAATCTCCCTGAGTACAAGTCCGCCGCAACAACGCTGGTCGCCGAGTCGGATCTCGCTCTCGGTACCACGAGCGTGACCACAGTGTCCCGGATGGGTATGTTCACCCAGTTGTTGGGATTAGAAGTGTCGTTGAGTGCAATGCGGTAGTTGGAGAGCGTGTTGTCTCCGTCAGGATCTGTTGCCTTCCACGAAAACGTTATCGCAGTGAATGTCGTGTCAGGCTGCTTCAACACAATACTGGCATCGTTGGGGTTCGCAGCAAACACAATGCTCGGCAGTGTGTTCCGCACAGGGAACGTCTGCACAGCTCCTGTGGGATCAATGCTCGCTGGAAGGTCGGGCAACTGCACATCGCTGCCATCAAAGGCGCCATTGTCATTCTGATCCCAGTATGGGAAGGGGTGCATCCTGACGATGCTTTGATTCGACAAACCACGGAAGCTGTTGTCCACAGCGCGCACGAAGACGGTAAACCGCCGGAACAGCGTATCGAGGGGGAAGAGAATCGTCGTGTCGTTCCTCATCACCCATGTGTAGCGCAGCGTATCAGGAGTTGGAATGCGGGTGACAGGATTCGGAAACACCTTGAATGAGAAGAGATAGCCTTTCACGACTCCGTCGGGATCTTCACCCCACCAGCGCAAGCGCTGGCGGCTCACTCCCGTCCCGAGAGATGAGTCGGGGTACAGCCAAAGGAATGTCCTCGGCTTCTGGTTTCCCGCTGGATGATCCTCGATGTTCTCCTTGCAGCTCAGCGGAAGCAGAAGAGAAACTGTGACGAGTATTGTTGTAGCGGTCCTATTCAATGTAAGTATCGATTCATAATGTAGGGGGCTGTCTAATAAGTTTGAAGACCCAGTCATTGCGAGCGAAGCGAAGCAATCTCTCCTCGAATGCAGGCTGAAAAGCGAGATTGCTTCGTCGCTCCGCTCCTCGCAATGACCCGTGACTCACTTTTTGGCCAGCCCCCCACACTGCCTCGCGTAAAACACAACATCATTTCAACAAAAGCATCTTCCTAACCTGTGAGAACTCGCCTGCCTCTATCCTGTAGAAGTACACCCCGCTGCCGAGTACGGAGCCTTCAAATCGCACTTTGTACCTCCCGGGCCTCTGGACTTCGTTCACAAGCGTCCTCACTTCCTGGCCGAGGATGTTGAAGATCTTCAACGT
>CAYHRX010000552.1:0-2596 GCA_964359075.1 uncultured Chitinophagales bacterium | reverse complement strand
TTTATGAAGGATCGTATCCGGGGCAAACGGGGCGAGCTCGCCTTCCTTCGTCAGATAGCGGCACATGAAGTCGAGGCTTGCTTCGTCGAACGGGTTCAGGAATGCCGACTTGTATAACGGCATCACATACAGATCGGAGAGTGCTGCATCCACCATGCCTTTGAAGAGTGACGAGCCGTCGACACGCTCGCCATCCGCGAGGATCCATTCCGCCTGCTTGCGGCTGACGACCGGGATCTTCAGCTCCTTCAGCTTGCCATCAAGTGCAGTGTAGTGGAATGTGATGCGCTCGATCTGCTTCTGTTCGATAATGCTGATCAGGTCTTCACGGGTGAACTCTGTTGGGGGCTTGTCCAACAAAAGCGAGAGTGGGTTTGTTAACGCATATCCAGTAGACATTTCAATTCATCTCAGTTATCATTCAGGTTCTACAAATAGGTCAGTCCTATGGACCTCCCAAGGAGCGACCTACATTCTCATCCGGGACCGCAGATGTCACACGCTCCATAGTGAACCTGCCATAGTGATAGTACGCCGCGCACGCACCTTCGGACGATACCATCAGCGCACCGAGTGGATGCTCGGGCGTGCACTGCCCCCCGAACGCAGAACAATCATGCGGCTTCTTCAACCCTTGCAGCACCTGACCAGCGATGCAGAGCGGAGACTCCTGAGCCTTGATATCTCCCACATCAAAGATTCTCTCTGCGTCATAGTCGGCGTGTTCATCGTTCAGCGCATAGCCACTTCGCGGTATCTCTCCTATGCCACGCCACTTCCGGTCTGTCACTTCGAACACCTCGGCCATCAGCTTCTGCGCCGGGACATTTCCTTCTCGCCGCACCGAACGCGCATACTGATTTTCGACGTCAATCCTTCCCTCTTCAAGCTGCTTCACAGTCATGTACACACCTTGCAGGATGTCGACAGGCTCGAAGCCGGTCACAACAATAGGCACGTGATACTTCGTCGCAATGGGGATGTATTCCTCATAGCCCATGACAGTACAGACATGTCCAGCAGCCAGAAACCCTTGCACAAGATTTGATCGTGATGAAAGCAGCACCTCCATTGCGGGAGGAACGAGAACGTGTGAACACAATATGGAAAAGTTCTTCAGCCCAAGTCGCTTTGCCTGCCACACGGACATTGCATTTGCCGGAGCTGTAGTTTCAAAGCCAACCGCAAAGAACACGACCTTCTTCTCAGGGTTCTGTTGCGCTATCCTCACTGCATCGAGAGGCGAGTATACCATCTTCACGTTACCACCTTCGGCTTTCACAGTGAGTAAGTCCTTCGATGACCCGGGCACGCGCAGCATATCGCCGAACGATGTGAAGATGACGTCAGGTCGGGAGGCAATTGCAATCGCCTTGTCGATGATCTCCAGCGGCGTCACGCACACGGGGCAACCGGGGCCATGCACAAGCGTGATCTCTTCTGGCAGCAACGACTCAATGCCGAACTTCACAATCGTATGCGTCTGTCCGCCGCAGATCTCCATCAGGGTCCACGGCCGTGTGGTCGCCTTGCGGATCAGTTCTGCATACTTCCTCGCTGTCGCCTCGTTCCGGAACTCGTCAATGTATCGCATTGGTGTCGTCCTCATCATCCAACTCACTCAGTCCTTCACTCATCTTGTTCAGGATGTCGATCGTCTCCATCGCCTCCTGCTCATCCATTTTACTGATGGCAAAGCCGACGTGGACGATGACATACTCGCCCACAATTACTTCTGGGAGCCACTCAAGGCACACCTTCTTCTGAATGCCCCCGAAGCTGACCGTGCCCATCGCCGGCCGCGCCGCGCGGTCGATGTCCAACACCTTACCGGGAATCGCTAAGCACATGGCTTGCCTCCGTTCGTTCGACCGGCTCCACCTTCGAGATGGCCACGCCGGATTCGACAAGCACCTCGTCGCCAACGCGTGCATCCATCAGCAGGGTCATGATGACTCTACACTGGGCCCCGCCGACGCTTACTTTTGCTTTGGTAATTCCTCCCTCGATGTAGATCTCCGCGATTTTACCGGTGACGAGGTTCATCTCACCGTCTCCTCTTCGTTAGTTTGATGTGAATGATTGGTTGATTCGGGTTCGTAATCTGAATGAGATCGATGTTCACCGGACGTACTTCGCATATGGGCGAACACCTGCCCCAACGCAATCCCTCCGTCATTCGGCGGAACGCGCTGGTGCCAGTACGGCCGGAAGCCTTCCTCGGTGAGACGTCTGATCGTTCGCTCGGTCAGATACTTATTCTGAAAGCACCCACCCGTCAGCACAACACGCTTTTCGCCGCAACGTCGGGCTATCTCAACAATGATCTCACTCAGTGTGTTGTGGAACTTGAGTGAGACTCTCGAAACCGGTTCCTTCCGCCGAACATCGTCCAATACTCCAAGAACTATGCGTTCCCAATCAACGACGAACGCATGGTGCTGAGAGGCCTTTTCAATTGGCGATGTTTGATATACTTTCTCACCGCGTTCGGAACCGATGCTGAACTCCAGTTCCATCGCTGCCTGTCCCTCGAAGTTCACACGTTGGCGCAGTCCGGCAATCGAGGCAACTGCATCAAACAATCGTCCAACAC
>CAYHRX010000551.1:0-2601 GCA_964359075.1 uncultured Chitinophagales bacterium | reverse complement strand
GCCGGCTTGAGGACCTCCAGCGCATACGATTCAACGCGGCCACGGTCGCGATCGAGAACATTCTCATCGAGGACGGGGTAGAAGAACGCCGCCGAGAGAGCGAAGGTGTACAGAAGGTTCCGCAACGTTGCGGTTGGCCTGCCATGCTCCACCTGATGGTGCAGATAGTAGGTGAATGCCAGAACGCCTGCCGTGAACAACAGACGGTAGAGGACCGTCGTCAACGCGTTTGGCTGCACGACTCCGAACGCCACCGCTGCCACAACAAGTACAGCAGCAACTCCAAGCCACGACAGAGGCCGCCGTGTTCCCCTGCTTCCAGCAAGCAACGAAAAGATAAATGATGTGAGCCCAACCACGACGGCGATGAGACAGAAACTCAGAAGGAAAAGACTGACAACCACTACGGCAAGCTCGAACGAAGGAACAACAACCACCGGATCGTTGTAGCGAAGCGTCGAGTCGTACACCGCGCTGCGAACGGCAGCGGCATACCCACGCAGCAACAGGAATACAAGCACGGCTGCAACCAGCGCAAGCAGCCCTCGAACAACCGGGTTGCCTGGCTGCCACCAGGGAGATTTGTGTCGGTCTTTGGCGAGGATGTACCGACCGACGATCACGGTGTTGGCAAACAGGGCACCTGCCGAGAGGAACAGCTCACCGACGGACTTCGCAAGTCCGCCGCCAAACTTGGAGGCGAAATACCGTGGATCGAAGATACCGCCCTCAACAAGCGAAGACGGTAGATCCAGCCACACCAGCAGATACCGCAGCAGCCAGATGAGCGCGGTGATGGCAAGACTACGGAGAAGCACAGAGCGCAGACTCTCGATCTGTCTACCCATAACAAAGGCGAGCACACCAATGATCACAAGCCATAGTCCCGCATTCAGTTTGTAGAACGAATTGCTCAGGCCCTCCAGGTAGGCTCCCTTCGCTGGACGCGCCACACTCACAACGCCAACCATGCTGCTATCGATGCCGAAGATCTCAGCCGAGACGTAACGCCCGTCTTTCCGCACAGACGCATTCGATGCGAAGTTGAACTCAACACGGACTCCCAGCTCGCGCGTCAGTTGATCGGCCAGTCCCGTGCTCGTAATCAGTCTATTGTTGAGTGGATAGTTCAGCTCGGTCGTCCGACGGACAAGGATTGCGCCGACGATTCCGTTCTGCGCGCGGATTGGAACCGCAACGAACAACTCCGAGTACACCTGGGAACGAGTGACGAATGATGCCATCTGACCCGCAAGCGCGATTTGCACTTCCCGATGTAGCGATGGTTCACTCCGTCCATCCCATGCCATCAGCTGTGCCTGGAGGTTGTAGATCTCAATGCCCACCTGGTGTTCCTGGGCAACACGCGAAACGAGCTCAAAAACCTCTGCCCTGTCGGTTGACGCCCCGGAGAGTACGGCGAGAACGGCTGGATGCTGAGCCATTTCTGTTCCCACGCGTCTCGTCTCCCTCTGAAGGCCGCCGAAGGCACGGATCGCCTCACCCAGATACTCACCTGATTTCTTTTCTACTATCGCATCCCAGCGAAGATCATAGTAGCGGAGAATCAGGAACTCGGCAAGGTAGAAAAGTACCAAGAGAAGGGAAACAAAAAAGACGATCCTGGTTGTAAGGGATCGTCCTTTCAGGAAAGATGGATTGAAGAGGGAGCGCAACACATTCATCTGAAAACTAGTAGACGTTCAGCTGTGTGATCACATACTTCTCTCCCATAAACGACAGTGCAACGTACACCTGGACAAGCTCCCGGCTCCCTTTGTAAATGCATTCGGCCTCTCCCGTTGCATACGGGCTGCCCTCCGATTCACCAATTGTGGTGAATTCAAAGTGAGCAAGCCGTCGCAGCTTGAGGTAATTCTGCAGAACGTAGTATGTTTGGTTTGCACTGAACGTTCCGGTCTCATCGTCACGCAGACTGACCACGACCTGAGGAGCAAAATGCATGGCGAAGAGACTGACATTGCCCGACGAAATGCCCTGCCGAACATCATCGAAGATCGCGCTATACTGCGATCCATCTCGCGTTCTGGCTGATGTGTCGGTCTCCTGACTGCGGGCTGAATCTCCGACAAGACAAAGCAGGATAAGCGCTGTAATTGCAGCGGGAATGACAAACCTAGTGTCGGCAGTTCTCATGGGTCTCATATTACCTAAGCCAAAAGTAAACCATACTGGAACAAAAGTCAATAAATCGACAATGGAGAGGGGCGCCATGCGTCCGGCCACCATCAAACCGTACAATTAGCACCCTCTTCTCCATCGCCGTTGGCCTTGCCTTTCCGATCACCTCATTCCACAACAACGGCAAGGCTCTTACCGCTTCATCTTACGAACTTGCCTTCGCTTGAATTCCTACTCTGCGTCGCCGAGAAGTTCTCCCGACCATACTCGTCATACTGATACGCCCAGTCAAAGGTCACCCTCTCCTGCAACAGACTCGTGACGACAAACTTGGCATAGTGGTGATCCCACGTTTGCACAAGGTACTCATGTCCGGAAAGCAGTCGGACTTGATGTAATGGTGACCAGTCCTGACGGGGAACGAAGATCGCATCACAGGGGACAAACACTGCTCCGATG
>CAYHRX010000550.1:1347-2604 GCA_964359075.1 uncultured Chitinophagales bacterium | reverse complement strand
ATCAAACGCCAGCACGTAGCTCATTCCAGAACAACCGCCGCCTTTCACACCAAGCCGAAGCCCGTGCGATTCAGGAATGTTGTTCTCCGCTTTCACCTTGAAAACCTGTTTTGCAGCCTTTTCAGTCAGCGTGACGTCCTCGTTCGTTGCCGGTTTGTCAAGAACAGTTGTCTCTGCCATGATTATCTCCTGGTTCACAATGATGGATTTGTTGTTTTCAATTCCTACATCCCAAGTTCCAGCTTTGCTGCTTCAGACATCATACTGGGATTCCACGTTGGCTCCCATACAACCTTCACGGCTACTGCTGTTACTCCAGGGATGCCCTTCACTTTCGCCTCCACTTCTTTTGGGAGAGACTGCGCAGCCGGACAACTCGGAGAAGTCAGTGTCATTACTACAAGCACACCGCCATCGGCAGCCGCCTTCACTTCGTAGATCAAACCCAACTCATAGATGTTCACGGGGATCTCAGGATCGAAGCACGTTTGCAGCGTCTCAACGGCCTGACCGTGGATGAGGGTTTGCTCGATTGTGCTGAGCAGCCTCGCCGGTTGTGGGTCAGTTGCAGGCGGTGTTGATTGTGTCTTCTCTTCCATGGCATTCATTCTGTTGTTACGGTGCCGTCAGTATTCGATTCGAGTGCTGAGTGCAGCGTGTGCCACGCGAGGCTGGCGCACTTCACTCTCGCCGGAAACTCACTTACTCCTGAAAACGCCGCAAGCTTGCCAAGCTGCTCAAGCTGATCCGTCGCACCCAAATCACCCTTGACAAGCTTATGAAAATCCTGGAACAGCTCCTCAGCTTCTGCTTTCGTCTTTCCTTTCAGGACCGAGGTCATGACTGATGCTGAGGCCTTCGAGATTGCACACCCCGCACCTTCGAACGCAACATCGGCAATCACGTCGTTCTCCATCTTCACGTACACAGTATAGTGGTCACCACAGAGCGGGTTGTAGCCTTCAACTTTCTTCGTCGCATCTTCCATCTTGCGGAAGTTACGTGGACTCTTGTTGTGGTCGAGGATGACTTCCTGGTACAGGTCTCGCAATGCGGACATCACCCGAGGATCTCCTTCACTTTGTAGACCCCATTGATGAGTGCGTCAACTTCTTCCTTCGTGTTATAGAATGCGAACGAGGCGCGGGCTGTGGCCGGAACGCCGAACCTTTGCATCACGGGCTGTGCACAGTGATGTCCCGTGCGAATGGCGATGCCTTCTGCATCAAGGATGGTGCCGACGTCGTGCGGGTGAAT
>CAYHRX010000550.1:0-1337 GCA_964359075.1 uncultured Chitinophagales bacterium | reverse complement strand
CGATGATGCGGACGCCGGGAACCTTCACCAGTTTCTCCGTTGCATACGCAAGCAACTCATGTTCATACTCGCCGATCGCCTTCAGGTCGAGTTTGTTCACGTAGTCGATTGCTGCGCCCAGCCCAATCCCGCCTGAGATGTTCGGTGTACCGGCTTCAAACTTGTATGGCAGGTCGTTGTAGACGGTCTTCTCGAACGTGACCGACTTGATCATATCACCGCCACCCTGATAGGGCGGCATGGCTTCGAGCAAGCGCTTGCGCCCATAGAGCACACCAACTCCGGTGGGACCGAACACTTTGTGTGAGGAGAAGACATAGAAGTCGCATTCAAGATCCTGGACATCCACATTCATGTGCGGCACTGCCTGAGCGCCGTCCACGAGAACCGGGATGCTTCGCTTACGTGCGCTCGCGATCATCTGCTTGATCGGGTTGACGGTGCCAAGCGCATTAGAGACGTGTGTGATTGCTACAATCTTCGTCCTGGCTGTCAACAGCTTTTCATACTCATCGAGCACCAGCTCGCCAGCATCATTCATGGGGATGACGCAGAGCGTTGCGCCCTTCTCTTCGCAGAGTATCTGCCACGGCACGATGTTGGAATGGTGTTCCATCGCGGAGATGAGGACTTCATCACCCTCTTTCACGTTCTGCCGCCCGTAGGATTGCGCGACGAGGTTAATCCCCTCTGTCGTGCCCCGGACAAAAATGATTTCTTCCCGATAGGCCGCATGTAAGAACTGTTGCACCTTGCCACGTGCCTTCTCATACGCTTGCGTTGCCTTCTCGCTGAGGTAGTGAACACCTCGATGGATGTTCGAGTTCTCCGTCTGGTAGTATTTGATGACCGTGTCTATGACGATCTGTGGCTTCTGGCTCGTTGCGGCGTTGTCCAGGTAGATCAGCGGCTTGCCGTTCACCCGTTCATGCAGCAATGGGAAATGATGACGACAACCGGTGATGCTCACCGGTTTCTCATCCACCAACGTTGCAGGTATTTCAATCTGGACGTTCGTCATGCGTCTACAATTTCTCGGCCTTTCCTCAGTCTGTGGTGAATCATTGCGTCGAGTTGCTCACGCAGAGGATCGATGTGGATCCGGCTGATGACATCGCTTGCGAATGCAAACGTGAGAATGTCGCGGGCGGCATCGAGCGCCATCCCTCGGGACCGCAAGTAGAACACCTGCTCTTCATCCAACTGCCCAACTGTTGCGCCGTGTGTGCACTTCACATCGTCAGCGAAGATCTCAAGCTGCGGCTTCGTATCGATTGTCGCTTCGTCTGACAGCAGAAGCGTCTTGTTCGTCTGTTTGGCATCAGTCTTCTGCGCAT
>CAYHRX010000549.1:0-2609 GCA_964359075.1 uncultured Chitinophagales bacterium | reverse complement strand
GGGGAGCGCCGTCGGCCTCGGCACGGACTCCATGAACTCCGGCTCGCCGGCGGTGGCGAGGACCGTACGAACGAGCTCGTTCGCGATGAGCACCATCTCGGTCGACTCGGCGAGCGCCACGTCGGTGTCATCCGGCAGCACCGTTAGCCCGCTGCATCGAGAGGGCTTCGATGAGTTCGGGTACAACTACACGGCCCGCATATTTGTCGGCGCTGCGGACGGCGTTGACCGTACGCTTGATGACTTACTGTGGGGTGATCCAACATACGCCAACGATCATCTCGTGATGAAGTGGTCACAGGGGTGGGACGCTGCCCGTTTCAACGGCGCTCCCTGGGGTCCCGATGCCTGGACCGATAACGAATGGAACGGCCGGGTTCAAGGGGGAAGCGGAGAAATCTGGCACTACAAGATTGTCTGGGTCGGCCCGCAACTGCAGAACAGCCCGTACTGGAGACCGGGTGGTTATGCGATCTGGGGACAGTTCGAGGTCATCTTCTCCCACGGCACAGTGGCGAACCAACACTTCTGGGATGCGCACGCCAATCCGCCGGGGTACGGAGGGTTCTGAGCCGGGGATAATCCCACTGGAAGATGGTTCTCGCCTGCATCACATAAGACGAAGCCGAAGGAATTGTCGGACTTGTTGATTGAGTGATTGGCGGATTGAAAAACGAAACGCCGAAGCCCTGGCGGGAAAGCTGCCGGGGCTTTGATGTTTGAAGGATGAAGACGCTGCGTTATTGATCCCGTCACTGTGATATTGAATTCGAACACTGGATCACCTATATTAGCAGCAAATGAATCGACATGTGAACATACGCCATGAAGATCTGGCACAGTTTTGCCGCAAACACTCCATCCGTCGGCTGTCCCTTTTTGGCTCTGTGCTCAGATCGGACTTTGGGCCGGATAGCGATATTGATGTGCTCGTGGAGTTCGAACCGGGGCATACACCGGGATTGTTGCGATTTGCACGGATACAACGTGAACTCTCGGAACTCCTGGACGGTCGAGAGGTTGATTTGCGAACTCCAAACGAGTTGAGCAGACACTTTAGGGACCATGTTCTCTCCTCGGCTCTGGTACAGTATGCAGTAGGATGATAGGGAGGCGGGCGGATTGCAGATTTTGGATGTCGGCTGAGGGCTCTCTTCAGTTCGCGAACACTGAATCTGTATGTGTTTCAAAACCGTTGAGAAGCTTTGATGTAATGACTCCAGAGCGAACCACGCCGAGGCTACGGTAACTTCCGCCCTCAAGATACAGTATCTCTACACTTCGCTCATCAGGCTCAACAAGCCAGTATTCACGCACACCGTACTTTTCGTACAATTGTCGTTTCTGTTTCCTGTCGACACTCCGCGTCCGATCGGACAGCACCTCAACAACAAGGTCGGGCGGCCCGCCGATGTTTTTCTCGGTGATGATCTGCTTCCGCTCCGCAGAAACAAACAGAATGTCTGGTTGGACAACATCCTCTTCCGAAAGGACAACATCAGTTGGCGCAATCAACACGACACCGAGCTTACGCTGGCGAACGAAAGCCCGAAGAGACTCTTCAATGTTCGAGAGGACAATCTGATGGTACACTGCGGGGGAAGGCGTCATAAACAGGTCTCCATCAATAATCTCGTACCGCCTGCCGTTGTCGGGCAGTGCAAGATAGTCCTCGTAGGTATATCGTATTGTTGTTGTGTCCATGTGAGGTTCCTGTCTTCTATCTAATGCTAACCATTCGTTACGAGAATAGCAAAAGCCCGCTGGGGCTTTGATATATGAACGCTGGTCTCTCGCTACGCCTTCATGAACTTCTTCAAAGCCTTCCGGTTCCTCATGCGAGCAAAATGAGAGACGGGAATCTCCAGCTTGATACTCGGTTCTGGGATAGGCTTACCTTGCTCAAGCATTAGCTCGACCAGTGCCTCCTTCACACCATTCAGTTCCTCAATAGCTCCTGCAGGAGTGTCCGCGTACCCTTTGCACCCCTTTAGCAAGGGAATCGAAGCACAATATTTTCCATCCTCCATCTTTTCAATCTGGATGGGATATTCAACCGATCGGTAATGCTGCAACTTCTTTTTCATTCTGGCTGCTCCCTGAGTTCTTCCAATGCTTTGATGACATCAGCTATTTGATACGGCAGTACGAAGTCGTTTCTTCCGTGCGACACAAGTGTCACGTTCGATGTAAGGCGTGGTTGACTAAACACTCGATGACTTGTCCCCTTCTTCGATCTTCTCTCGATGAATCCGGAACGAACGAGTAACAGGTAGTTGTCTATCCGGGTGAAGATGGTTACTGGGTTGTTGAATGTCCAAGTCTGCCGGGCTGTATCAGTCAGGGGAAAACCAGAGAAGAGGCGATTGCCAACATTGCGGAGGCTATTCGAGGCTATGTGGCAAGTATGCGCAAGCATGGAGAGCCAATACCTGCAATCACAGAGGTGCAAGAGGTGGAGGTGGCAGTAGAAGTGGCTCGTCTCCCTGTAATATCAGGAGACGATTTTGTTAAAGCAATGCACAAGATAGGATATGTTTGGGATCACAACGAGGGAAGCACTTTATGAATTTCTTGCAATAAAGCTTGACACTTCAGGTACGATAATG
>CAYHRX010000548.1:405-2616 GCA_964359075.1 uncultured Chitinophagales bacterium | reverse complement strand
CGTGATCGACGAGGCGGGCGCAGCGCAGCGCATACTGCCCAAGTCCAAGCAGAAGAAAGTAATTACCAGGCACGAAATCGAAGAGATCGTGGCCAAGATCGCGCGCGTGCCGGCGCAAAGCGTGAACACCGACGACCGCTCGCAGCTGAAGAACCTCGACCGCAATCTGAAAGCGGGGATGTCCGGTCAGATGTACAATGTTCTCGATCCGCCCTGTTGAGAGATCATCAATTACTGTAACTGAGTACCCTCGCACCAACAGGGCCTCAGCAAGATGGGAGCCAATGAAGCCTGCTCCACCTGTTATGAGCGCTCGCGGGGGTACATCAGCGCCGATCGCACCTCGATCATCCACCCTACCGGCCTCCTAAAGTTTCACGATTACTGTCCCATTGGGAGATGAAAATCGGTTGCGGGTATCCAGAACGAAACCGACGCGCTTGCCGATGTCTGCGTAGTTGAACACGCTGTGTGGCGTCAGCAACAGCGCGTAGTCGAACCGCGACTGTCCAAGCTCTTCCTCCGTGATGGATTGCAGCACGCCTTTGTTGCAGCGGACTCGAGGGACGTATGGGTCGTAGAAAGAGAATCGGGCTCCGCGGTCCAACAGCAGCTCAATGACACGAAGCGCTGGGGACTCGCGTACGTCGCTCGAGTCTTGTTTGTACGCTACACCGAGGATCAGACCGTACGTTTCTGGGAGAGACGCGCCCCGTTCAGCCAACAGGCGCTCGAGCTTCTCCACGACGAACTTCGGCATTCTATCGTTGATCCTGCCGGCTGCCTCGATTAAGTCTGCTTCCAAGCCGCAGTCCCGCGCGAGGGGATGCAGGAAGAACGGGACCACCGGAATGCATTCGCCACCAACGCCGGGACCAGGGTAATGTGGCATAAACGCGAACGGCTTCGTGGACGCGGCGTCGATGACTTCCCACACATTGATGCCAACATGGTCACAGATCACCGCCATCTCGTTCACAAGACCTATGTTGACAAAGCGAAAGGTGTTCTCGACCAGCTTTGTCATCTCTGCTACCTCGGGACAGGACAATTTCTGAACCGACTGGACTATGGGGGCGAAGAGCAGAGCCGCTAGCTCGGTGCACTGCTTGGTGATGCCGCCCAGGACTTTAGGCGTGTTATGCACTTTGTAGTGGCCGTTGCCAGGGTCCATACGTTCCGGTGCAAAGGCCACAATGAAGTCCTCCCCCACCCGCAGATCGCTGGACCGCTCCAGAACAGGAAGTATCACTTGCCGAGTTGTTCCTGGGCTAGACGTGCTCTGCAGGATGACCAGCATCCCAGGGTGTAGATGGGCAGCGATCGATTCCGAAGCCGCCTTTACATAGCGCACATCGAATCCACGATCGCTGTCGAGCGGGGTTGGGACGCAAACGAGGGCACAGTCTACATCATCAAGGACATCGAACCGGGTGGACGCCGTGAGTCTGCCCTCGTCAACCGCCATTGCAACATCAGCATCTGCCACGTCCGATACCGGGCTCTGACCACGGTTGACCACCTCGACGCGTTCACCATTCACGTCAAGCCCTGTTACTCGGAAGCCAGCCTTGGCGAACTCGACAGCCAGCGGCAACCCCGCATACCCCAGGCCGAGCACTGCAATATGGGCACTACGCGTGCGAAGGCGCTTGGCGATTGTCAGCGCGCTCCCGACCAGCTCCGTCCCGTCCAACGATATGCGGGAAACTGGTACCATTACTTCTGTTACCATGATTCATACCCCCTGTTCTTGTGCGAGCCATCGAATACCCATATAATCGAGCTGCAGATTGGCACGCTCCTCCCAACTGACAGACGAAGGCCCAACCGATCGGTCAACTCACCACCATCCTGGTGAGTCCAGTAATCCGGGGCGCTCCCGATCAACGACCAGATCAGTTCGCCTCGGGGCGCGCCTAAGTCGACGCGCCTCAGGGCAAATCACGCGGCAGGCGTCGCACGCGAAACCGGTAGTGGGCCTGCCAATCCTGCCGCAAACGGATGTAGTCCCACCAGGCCAGCGCGAAAGCAAACATCTCGCCGACCAACGCGCCGCCGGATCCCAAGGCGCCCTTGTGCGTCGGACCTTCCGTTACACGGTTTATCTTCATTGGCTCTCCACCTCCGTCCCCCGCTAGACTGGGAGTCCCCCACTGCCCGTGTGAGACCATAACGATCCGTCCGCTACACCCACCGTCCCGATAAGTC
>CAYHRX010000548.1:0-395 GCA_964359075.1 uncultured Chitinophagales bacterium | reverse complement strand
AAGTCCCCAACCCGTCAAACAGTCAGCAGACTCAGAACTACCATCAAGATGACGAGTAGTAATGGTAGTCGGCCGCCTCCAACACACGGCTTGTGGCGTGTGAGGAAACCATCGCGAAAGCTGCTGCCCCAATGGTGAAAGCCAAAGCGACGAAACTGAAATGAACCACCACGCCTAGCGGTATCCCGACAAGAACGGTGACCACCATCGCCAGCGCCACCGCGCGCAGTGCTGCGCGAGGCTGGTTCAACGTAATGCAAAACGTGCAGTTGAACAGCCCCCACCCCACCATCGCGTAGGCGAGTAGGCCAAAGTTGAACGCGAATGCCACGAAACCTTGACTTGGGACCCCGAACACACTGGAGAAGACCTCGGCATCAAGCGCCCATCCGAAA
>CAYHRX010000547.1:0-2635 GCA_964359075.1 uncultured Chitinophagales bacterium | reverse complement strand
AAGGCCTGATTGAAAGCGTCAAGGGCATCATGCTTGATGATGTGAAGAGCTTCTACAAGACCTATTATATGAGGGAGAACTTCTCAATAGGATTGGGTGGAGGATATGATGCCGCGCTTGTTGATGAGCTGAAGAAGGATTTGCAGAAGCTTCCTGCCGGGGCAGTGAAGGCAGTTGCGAAGCCCGAGGCGAAACCGATCAAAGGCAAAAGGGTCGTGATTGTGGAGAAGGATGCTGCATCAACGGCCATGAGCATGGGCTTCCCGATCAACATCTCGCGTGAGTCGAAGGAGTGGTACGCTCTCGCCGTGGCAAACTCATGGCTGGGACAGCACCGCAACCAGAGCAGCCATCTGTACCAGGTGATCCGCGAGGAGCGTGGACTGAACTATGGCGACTACGCATACATCGAGCACTTCCCGAACGCCGGAGCGTTGCGTGTACCGCCGCAGAACGTTTGCCGCCGCCAGCAGATCTTCGAGATCTGGATTCGGCCGGTGCCCAACGAAACACGCCACTTCGCTCTGCGCGCAGCGCTGCGTGAGCTCAAGAAGCTTGTCGACAATGGCATGACGGAGAAGGATTTCACGCTTACGCGGGCATTCCTGAAGAACTTCGTTCTGCACTATGCCCCGACAACAGCGGAGCGGCTCGGGTATGCGCTTGACGACAAGTTCTACAGAATAGAGGGGAGTCACCTGAAGAAGTTCAGGGAGATGATGGACAAGGTAACGCTGAAGGATGTCAATGCTGCCATCAAGAAGTATTGGCAGTACGACGACATGCAGATTGCCATCGTCACGAAGGATGCCCAGAGCCTGAAGGACGCGTTGGTGAACGAGACAGCCAGCCCCATCACCTACAAATCACCGAAGTCTCAGCATGTTCTTGATGAGGACAAAGAGATCAGCACGTTCCCTCTGGGGATCAAGGCCGAGGACATAACGGTTGTGCCGGTTGCAGAGCTGTTCGTGAAGTAAAAGCAGTCGGCGGAGAAAACAGAAACGCCTCCCGTCCGAAAGAGGGCGGGAGGCGTTGTGTTTATGTGAGAGGAAGGATCGGCTTTGTCACTTGAGCATCAGCATCTTCTTGATGCTCATGAACGGCTCGCTGCCGTCCACCGGTTTGGCTTCGATGCGATAGAAATACACGCCCGTTGCAACTTGTGCGCCTGTGCGGTTCCGGCCATTCCACAATGCATTGTAGAAGCCTGCGCTTTGCACTTCATTCGTCAACTCAGCAACTCGCTGTCCGAGCACGTTGTAGATGCTCAGGTTTACCTTTGCCGCTTCCGGCAACGCGTAGCGAATTGTTGTGGACGGGTTGAACGGGTTCGGATAGTTCTGCGCCAGATCAAACGACTCTGGAATTCCCGCTGCGACATCCTTCACGCTGGTAGGGATAAGTATGTTCCCTAAGCGTTGAACCCAGAAGCGTTGTGCGGTACGAGCAGCATTGACGCAGTTCTGCAGCGACGTGCCGCCCACCATAGCGAAGCCTACCCGCTTCGTTGCTCCTGCTGCTACGCTGTAAGGTCCTAGTCCGAATACTGGCGCATGATCTTGCGCTGATCCTCCGTCACCGTTCGGGTTGGTTGCGCGATTGGAAATCATGTATCGCCATTTATCGCCATTGGTCATACGCGGTGGATAAACTTCACTACTCGAAATGGCAATACGGCGGCCACCACGGAAGCGAGCTTCGTTTAACGGTACCAAACCCATCCAACTGTTGGGCGCAGTCCCTTGATGCAGCTCCATCAAATCAAAGGCAAATGGGTTGCCACTGTTCACACCTGGAATTGTGTTGGTGGAATCAACAACAACGCTGCCTCGATCTGTTCCTGCCGGGTTCACATCCCAATCGAAAAAGCCGCCGGCATACATGGAGGTCCATGCTGTGGCTGACGTGTTGACGAGATCAAGCTCCACAATCAAGAAGTTGTCAATTCCCGCGCTATCCCAGCTTACTGTTCTCTGGTTCACTCGAACCCTAAAGGGCGTTTCTGCAAGTGAATCAGTGTATGCCGTTGTGATCACTCGCCGTATGCCGGAGGATGCTGATGAATCCAGATTGCTGAGGAATTTGAAATCCGCATCAAACACTTGAGCTGCTGTGCGCGCTCCGTCGGAGACGCGGGTCGAATCGAGACCAACCATGATTGCGCCTTCGAACAAGCGCTGACCAGCCGACGTCACAGGGTTGAACATGAAGCCGTTGCCCGGACCTGTTCCCACGAACGCGTTCAACGAACCAATGTTGCCTTCGTTCGTAACAGAAACTCGCATCGCGGATGTTAAGTGATCGGCAAAAGCTTCTGCCGCTGGGAGCGGGGGGGTAGTACTGCACGCATCAATCACCCACAGGCCGGGGAAGGCAGTACCCAACGCACCACCTGGAATCCAGACCTTCAGGTTGCCGCCGATCAAGCTCGATGACACCACACCCCAATAGTTCGAAGCCGTCAGTGCGCCGCGGCCCCTGATGATCGTCGGGAGCCATTGAGCACCAGCAACATCCCAGAGGTAGATGCTGTCCTGGGTGTTTGGTGCCGGTGAAGTTTCACCTGTGATGAAGTAGAACCTCCCATCGACCGCATGACCCCCGGGTCGAGATGAACCGATGGCACCCGGTC
>CAYHRX010000546.1:0-2636 GCA_964359075.1 uncultured Chitinophagales bacterium | reverse complement strand
GCTGTCCCATTTCTCAACTGCCCTCACTGTGAATCGCATCTGCTGGTCTGGTGGCGAGGCGATCGTGCAAGGCGCAAAAGAGCTGATCAACGGCGAGGCGGAAGTGGTGCTGGTCGGCGGATACGAGAGCACGTCGCAGTCTCCGCTTCTCATCTACGGTGCGGCGTGGGGATTCCCGTACATGGCCGGACCCAAGACGCTCTTCCTCTTCAAAGATGGACTCAACGACACGTTCATCAACAACGACATGATGGGGACGGCAGAGAACCTCGTCCGTCTCTACGGCATCACCCGTGAAGAGGTGGATGAGTTTGCCATTTCCTCCCAGATGAAGGCGAAAGATGCGCAGGAGAAGTGTCGTCTGGGCAAAGAGATCACGCCGGTCACGGTCCGTGAGGGAAAGAAAGAGAGAGTCTTGTCAGCAGACGAGAATCCCCGTCCCGACACAACGCTTGCAGCACTGGCAAGGATTCCGGCGGTGAAACCTGACGGTGTGCACACAGGTGGGAACTCCTCCGGTATCGTCGACGGCGCAGCGGCACTTGTGCTGACAACGGCAGGTAAGGCAAAGGAGTTGGGCGTTGAGCCGATTGGCGAGCTGATCTCGTGGGGAGTTGCTGGTGTTGACCCGCACTACATGGGCATTGGCCCCGTGCCTGCTTCGATGATGGCTCTGAAGCGGGCCGGTCTCTCGCTCAACGAACTCAAGCACATCGAGATCAACGAAGCGTTTGGCGGGCAATATTTGGCAGTCGAGCGTGAACTTGAGCTTGACCGCTCGAAGGTGAACGTCAACGGTGGTGCCATTGCGCTCGGCCATCCTCTTGGAGCAACGGGCGCTCGCATGACGATTGCCCTTCTCAAGCTCGGCGGACTCGGTCTCGCCAGCGCATGCATCGGCGGTGGCCAGGGTGGGGCAGTTGTGGTGGAAGGATACCAGAACTGAAATATTGGTACTTGTGAATTTGCAGCATGAAACCAACCTGGAACGACATAGAACTCCTCATTGTCGGTGCAGGCACTATGGGCGCCAGCCTTGCGCAGACATATGCGCAGAGCGGTTTCGCCGTTGGCCTGCTTGATGTTTCAGATGAGTTTCTCCGTCGGGGTTTTGAGACCATCGAACGTGAGCTTGATGGAGCCAAAGGCAAGATCTTCTCGCCTTCTGAGACTCGCGCAATTCGGGAACGCATCCTCGGCACCACCGACTATCCGGAAGCCTGCAAGGGCAAGAACCTCAAGCTTGTCATCGAAGCCGCAACCGAGCGACTCGACATCAAGCGAGAGATATTCAAGTGTCTCGATTCTCTCACGGCTTCGCACGTCGTCCTCGCATCAAACTCCTCCTCTCTTGATACAAATATCCTAGCGGCTGTCACCAATCGTCCCGACAAGGTCGTGTGGATGCACTATTTCTATCTTCCCCACAAGAACCGGGCAGCCGAGTACGCGGGGACTGACACAGCCTCGGACGAAAGCAAAGCCAGCGCCCGGAAGTACCTTAAGCTCGGAGGCAAGATTCCGACCTACGTTCGAGGGAGCCGGAAAGGTGGGGTTGCCGACGTGATCTTCGTTGCGCTGCTCCTTGAGGCGCCGAGGATGCTTGAAGAGGGATTTGATCTCGCGATAATCGAAGCTGCGGGCAAGAAGGCATACGGCATCCCAATCGGGTTCCTTGAACTCATGGACGCAACCGGACTACCTGTCGGTCGGCACGCTATGCGTTCATTCTCCGATTCGTCCAAACCCAACGACCCGCTCTACAAAGCGTATGGCAATTTCTTCACGCCCCGACAGAACTACATCGAGCTGATGGATCGGTACAACAAGGCTGACGATAAGTCCGTTGTGCGATGGGTTGATGTCTCAAATCTCAAATCTCAAAACTCACATCCCAACCTAGTTCAGTCCTTGGCCGACCGCTTCCTCGCCATTGGATTCTTGACGGCAACGGAAACAGTCGACGCCGGACTCATCACCATCGAAGACCTCGAACTCCTCACGCAGAACGCCTTCCTCTGGCGTGAAGGCCCGTTCACGATCATGAACAAAGTTGGCAAGAAGAAGGTCCGTGGGGTTGTAGAGAAACGGGCTGAGCTTGCAAAGACGTTCAAGCAGGACTTCCCGATTTGCACTCTCCTCAAGAAAGAAATGGGAGTTGAGACACCATGGCGGTTCCATCTCTCAACCGTCTACACTGAGAAGGAACGTAGCGGTGCCGTTCGGCGGATAACCCTTTCCAATCCCAAGGCCGCGAACGCGATGAGCAACGACGTGTTCGCCGAGTTGAAGCGACAGTTTAGCGAGGCCAACGAAGACGACTCCTGCAAAGTCATTATCTTCGATACTGCACCGGTCAAGACGTTCATTGCAGGGGCACACATCCCCACGTTCATTGAGCGGGTGAAGGCGAAGGACTTCGATGCCATCAAGCGTGACACCGAGGAGTGGCAGCACGTCATCTTCCACGTGATGACTGGAACGGCCAAGCCAAAGATCGGCATCGTGGATGGACAGGCGTTCGGCGGCGGGGTCGAGGTGGCATCTGCATTTGCTCTTGACCCGAATGCGATCGTCTTTATCACGAACCGCACGTCGTACTCGCTGCCCGAAACACGACTTGGTATCTATCCCGG
>CAYHRX010000545.1:0-2642 GCA_964359075.1 uncultured Chitinophagales bacterium | reverse complement strand
ACCAACCGCGGCAACATCATCACGCCTCTCAAGGACAGAATCGATTCACAGATTATGACGCACTACCCGCGTTCCCTTGTGGAAGCGATCAGGATTACCGAGCAGGAAGCGCATGTCAGTCGGGATGGGCGGGAGATTCGTATTCCGTACTTCTTCAAAGAGATCGTCGAACAAGTGGCGTTTGAAGCGAGGAAGAGTGAGTATGTCGATCAGAAATCCGGCGTGAGCGCTCGCCTCACCATTGCGGCAATGGAGAACCTCGTCAGCAATGCCGAGCGTCGGGCGATACTCTTGGGTGATGCGGTGATCGTTCCGCGCATCTGCGACCTTGCACATGTATTGCCGGGCATGACCGGGAAGCTCGAATTGGTGTTTGAAGGCGAGCAGGAAGGGACGGTGAAGGTAAGCAAGGCGCTGGTAGGCAAAGCTGTGCGTGAGACATTCAAAAAGTACTTCCCTGATCCGCTCAAGAAACGGGTTCGTCCGTCTCAGGAACAGGGCGGCAAACCGGTGGCCGATGATCCTGAGTATGGCAAGATCATCCAGTGGTTCGAGGCGGGCAATGTTGCCGAAATCTCCGACGACATGCCTCTTGAAAGGTACGCCCGTGAGTTGGAAAAAGTAAAGGGTCTCCGGGAGTTTACAAAACGCCACATGCCTGATGTCGATGACCGACATGAGCTTCCATCAGTTATGGAGTTTGTATTGGATGGTTTGCACCAGAACTCAAAGATTGCGAAAGATGAAGTCGACCACGTGACGTCGTACAAGGACATGGTTGGGAGCATCTTTGCAGGGCCGGGTAGAGGGTTTGAGGAAGACTGAAACGGGTCGGCATCCACATGGGATGGATGGATAGTTGGAGTGATGGATAGCCCCGACCTTTAGGTCGGGGGATGAAGAAAAACCAAACTACGCGGAGAGGGGCTTTAGCCCCTTCATTCTTCGATGAGGTTTCGATATTCAAAATGGACTCCGGAATCGCGCACCGATGAGCAACGGCTGCAGCAGTTGGTGTCGCTGTTCAGCTATCTCGTCGTCCAGACGAGCGGTGACGTGCAGGAAGCGCTTGAGTGGCTCAAGCAGATAGCGGAGGAGTACGGCTTGTTTGATGAGAACATGACGATGGATGAACTCATCGACAAGCTGCGGGAGATGGGAATCATCGAGGATATCCGCGATATCCCGACCCTCACGACCAAAGGCATCCAGCAGATCAGACAGGACGCGCTGCGTGAGATATTCACCTCACTCAAGAAATCCCCCCCCGGTGCGCACGAGACGCCGTACACGGGTTCCGGTGTCGACAGGCTGAGCGAGACGAAGAAGTTCAGCTTTGGTGATCAACCGACCAACATCGATCTGACCTCAACACTCTCCAACGCATTCCGCCGCGACGGCATCGATGACTTTACGCTGAAAGAAGAAGACCTCGAAGTCTATGAGACCGAGCATCAGACTTCATGCGCGACAGTACTGATGATCGACATCAGTCACAGCATGATCCTGTATGGTGAAGACCGCATCACTCCGGCCAAGCAGGTCGCGCTTGCCCTCTCCGAGCTCATCATGACCCGCTTCCCGAAAGATTACCTGGCGCTCGTGACGTTTGGTGATGATGCGGAGCTGGTGAGCATCAATGAGCTGCCATTCCTCACAGTCGGGCCTTATCACACGAATACCAAAGCCGGGCTCCAGCTTGCACGCAACCTGCTGCGCAAGCATGGCAACTCCAACAAACAGATCTTCATGGTGACGGACGGAAAGCCATCGGCAATCTTTGACGGCAACGGGAGGCTGTACAAGAATTCCTTCGGACTCGATCCCAAGATTGTGAACAAAACCCTTGACGAAGCCGTTGCCTGTCGACGAGAGCACATCCCCATCACCACATTCATGGTTGCCCGCGATCCCTACCTTATCAACTTCGTGGAAGAGCTTACCAAGGCCAACCAAGGCCGTGCGTATTACTCGTCCCTCAGCAACCTCGGCGAGTTCGTGTTTGTGGACTACATCAGGAACAGGAAGAAGAAGTTTACGTCGAGATAACGTCTCGCAACCACGCAACGGCACGCTCAATGCTCTTGCTCTTCATGGCATAAAAGAGCATGCCGTTGAGTGAGTTTTACTAAATTGAGCGAGCGTGAGCATAAGCCAAGCCTTACCAAAAGAACCGAATGACGTGGTTGCATTTGTTATGCGAGGTGCGTCTACAGACAACAATTTTAGACAATCCTTAATCCCTTCTTCCAATAGGAAAGTGTTACCTCAGTAATCAACAAACCCGACTTCTCGCCTCCTAGACGACGTTCGATAGCATCAGCAACGTCACACCAGACCTCATGGAATCGATCTGCGAATTCCGGCGTCTCACTAAGCAGTCGATACAGCCTGACAAGGTTACGCTCTTCGTGGACGGACTGTTTAACCTCGGGATGGCAGAGAAGGTAGACGAACTGATTAGCCAACAATGGAAGTAACACATCACGATGTTGGCGTCTCCGTCGAATCAGCCCTTCAATGAGAGCTATTCCGATACTTCTTCTCTGTGTACCACCATCGAAGTAAGCGACATTCTGAAGCAGTAACTCCCTTTCCTGAGTTCTTCGTCGTTCAAGGTAACCGAGAAAGGTGGTGATAAG
>CAYHRX010000544.1:0-2651 GCA_964359075.1 uncultured Chitinophagales bacterium | reverse complement strand
TATTCCTGCTGATAGTCTCGATAGATCCCGTCGCCGTCAGTGTCATATCCTTCGTAGTACGCGAGATAGTCAACTCGGTTTACTCCCCCACTCGTTGTTATGGTGATGTTAGGATTGTCTCCGATCGTCCCACCCGAAGTGGGTGAAGTAATAGTCCCAGTCGCGTGCGGCTTGCTTGCGTCATAGTAGATACGAATGATGATCCCGTACCATCCCCATTGACCCCAATTGAACGTGTAGCAGCTTTGACCGCCAGATGTGCCCTCAATGGTGTTGTTTCCAAGTCGCAAATGACTGATTGGAATGTTTATGACTGGGTTGAATTGATTCTGGTAACACTGGCCTGCTGTCGGCGTCGTGGTTAACTCTGGAATGGTTATGTAGCTGTTGCCATTGAAGCGTGCTTTCTTGCCTGTCGTCCCGATGTGTCCTCCCCACAAGTAGATAACGGCCTCAGCCCTGATCGCCCCTTGCAAGTCGTCGATGGTTAGGTTGAGCACGGCATTCGGCAAGAACGCTGAGGCATCGGGGGCAGTTGCGTTCGGATCAGTGACGCGCCAATCGTTCTGAATTGTGGTCATGATCCGAGAATACTCTTTGTAGATGTCACCCGGTTGAGGTGCGGGCATCATCGCCCCAGAGGTCACAGTGAGTGTAGCCTCGTTACTCGTTGCGTTACCCGATGGATTTGTTGCCACACAGCGAAACTTCGCGCCGTTGTCCGCCAGAGTCGCCGTAGTAGAGTACGAAGAGTTCGTCGCCCCAGAAATGTTCACGCCGTTCTTCTGCCATTGATACGTAGGGGCTGGAGTTCCTGTAGCAATGACAGAGAAGGTCACCGTCGACCCATCTGCAACGCTCTGGCTCGCCGGATGAGTCGTGAAAGCCGGAATACTCTTGTTGACAGTCAGCGTCGCACTATTACTCGTTGCACTCCCGATGGAATTGGTGACCACGCACCGGTAGACCGAGCCACTATCAGCCGTCGCCGCTGCCGGCGTCGTGTAGGAGGCAGTCGTCGCACCACTGATGTTCGCAGCGTTCTTCTGCCACTGGTAGGTCAACGGCGTTATCCCTGTAGCCGCAACAGTGAAGGTTGCCGTCTGTCCGACAAAAACAGTCTGGCTCGAAGGCTGAGTTGTAATAATCGGCTGGCCACTTGTGACAATAAGGGTTGCCTCGTTGCTCGTGGCAGTTCCCACCGAATTCGTAACTACGCAGCGGAAAGTTGAGCCACTATCTGACAACGTCGTCGCCGGGGTCGTGTAAGAAGCGCTCGTCGCACCTCCGATGTCCAATCCGTTCTTCTGCCATTGATAGGATAACGGTGGAAGACCGTTCGCAGTGACACTGAAGGTAGCCGTCTGTCCCTGAATGACAGTCTGATTCGAAGGCTGCGAGGTGATAACCGGTACTCCGCTCGAGACCGTCAGCGTCGCCGAGTTGCTTGTTGCTGACCCGAACGAATTACTCACAGCACACCGGAAGGTGGAACCGCTGTCGGCCATCGATGCAGATGGGGTCGTATAGGATGACGAGGTAGCGCCAGAGATATCCACCCCGTTCTTCTGCCACTGATACGAGAGCGGAGCTGTGCCACTTGCGGTTACACTGAAGGTTGCTGTCTGGCTGACAAAGATGTTCTGATTGGAAGGATGAGAGGTTATCGACGGTGCCGCCGTAGTAATAGCCTTTCCGAGCACAACCTCATCGATGAAGTACACATCTCCATTAGAATCGTAAGGAGCTATCCAGAACATCAACCTTGCATCATTGACCGTACCCGAGAATCCCGACGTCGTGAAATTGATCGAAAAGTCCTGCCATGCGGTTGTCAGGTTGAAAACTTGGTTTGACAGCCCATAGTTGGTGAAAGGCGAGACATGTTTCTGGATGCTCACTGCAAGATCATGCCCAGTGTTTGAATACGCCTTGAAGCTCAGGGTGTATTGCGTGTTCGCGTCAAGGGGGAGGTTGGCTTGATAAAGCTGAACGTTTGTTCCCTGCGTGGTAATTGAGATCCTGCCTGCGTTCGAACCCACTGCGCCCGGTGAAGTTGTTGTGAGGGCCCCCACTCCACTGGTGTAAAATACCCAGGGAGAGGTACCTGTCTCGAAGCCGGGGTTGCTGACTACATTTTGTCCCAGGGCAGTGTTGACCCTGAGAAACCACCCGAGAGCCAACAACAGACTTAGACTCCAGAGACGAGACTTAGTGGAACATTTCATACAGACTCCTTACGCCCATATATGTTTTGGTGGGAGATTGTTTGCTCACTTTTAACAGTTCCTTGGACACACGCCTGAGGTCATCGAGTTGAGTTGCCCTCGATGAGCGTTGCTCTGTCTCGGGTGCGCATCCACAGAATGGAGACGAGCCCCAGACAAAAAGCTAGTCGATATCGCTCTAGAAGGCCTATTGAATGAAACAATAGGGGAGGTCCCGCTTACAGCGATCCCACCAACACAAAGAGAATTGCCATAGATGAGTGGTGTTGCAGCATAACGGGAAGGGTTGCTAGCCTTCCTTGTTCTAAAGATACGCAAATCACTCATCAAAGTAAAGTAAAATTCCAACTCTTAATGCTTGAGATTTCTGAGCCGACCTAGTCAGCTGAAATCATTGTTGTGTCTTTGAAGATCTCAACAAAA
>CAYHRX010000543.1:2173-2656 GCA_964359075.1 uncultured Chitinophagales bacterium | reverse complement strand
CGCTCCCGGCTGGCGCTTTTTGCATCGACGTATCGTTCGGAGCGCGGAGTTGCGGGGCCCGTGGTCAGCGCCTTCAGTGCAAGTCAGGCGCGGCAGACTGACGCCAATCACCTTCTGCAGTCGTCGTTCTCATCCGGCGTTGCGGACAACATCACGCTCGCAATCAAAGCACAGGTCCACGTCGCCTATGAGCGATATCGGGATCAAGCTCTCAACATCGGCGGAAAGGTTCTGGACAACTACTTCACAAACCACGATGTGCGGCTTGAACCCCACCTCGATGTTGTGCTGAGTGATGCACTGCGGGTCGGGGTGGGTAGTGAACTGGTGCGGACATCGGCGGATGGCAACTCGCTTATTGCGGAAGTCAGTCGGACCCAGATGGGAGCCTACATTGCCGGAGAGATGAGGCTCATCGCTTCTGACGGAGCTGTCTCTGAGCTCTCAATGTTTCCCACGCTTCGTCTCGATGCGATCTCATCC
>CAYHRX010000543.1:0-2163 GCA_964359075.1 uncultured Chitinophagales bacterium | reverse complement strand
CGACGTGGAGCCCTCAACTAGGCATGCTAGTTGGCCTGGGTGAGTTTGATGCGGGCTTTATTACGAAGCTGAAGCCCTCTCTGCGGGCAAGCGTGAGCCGGAATTTTCGAGTGCCCACATTCAACGAGCTGTACTACAGCGGGGGCGGTGGCATTGGCAACCGGGCATTGCGTCCCGAGCGTTCAACAGGTTTTGATGTCGGAACATCGATCAGATTCCTGTTGGCAGGTGAGCATCAGCTTCAGGCGACCTACTTCGTCAACGATATGACCGACAGGATTGTGTGGGTTGCAGCCGGCAGCGGCACGGTTGCACCGAGGAACCTGCGCCGAGTCCGCTCGGAAGGTCTCGAATCTTCCTACCGATGGAGCGTGCTTGACAGGATGTTCCTCCTCGAAGCGAGCTACACTTCTTCAAACAGCCGGAAGCTTTCTGCAGACTACTCCGGGGATCCAACGGTCAACACGCAGCTCATCTACATCCCGCAGGAGACATTCAACATCTCGGCTGCCTCGACGGTGAGACTCGATAGCTCCGTGGTGAATGAAATCAGCGGGACGATTGGCTACTCCTTCGTTGGCTTCAGATACCATACAGAGGATAACACAGGGTTTTTGCCTCCACACAGGCTTGTGAATGCGGGCGTGAGAACCCGTCTCTCCGTCGATCGGCTGGCGTTGCACATCAAGTGTGAAGTCAACAATCTGTTCAATGAAGATTACCAGGTCATTCTCGGCTATCCCATGCCGATGAGGTCATACAGGCTGACGTTCGGGATAGAGTATTGATCTATCTTGTGCTTCATCATCATATCCAACCACCAACCGATCAGGAGTTCATGTGAAGGAAGCCCTTAAGTATGCCATTTTGTTTTCCACTCTCTTCGTGTTTGCGTGCCGTGAGATTCCATCCAATCCGCAGCAATCACCAGCGCCACCGGCAGTCGTCAAAGCAGTGTACATCCTTAACGAGGGGAACTATAGTGACGCGACAGGGGCGCGGCTTTCCATCTATGACATTGGTCGAGACACCGTGTATAAGGATGTGTTTGAGTCAGCCAACAACGGGTCTCACCTGGGAAGCACCGGCGACGACATCAAGCTGTATAGGGGTAGAGCCTACATTATCATGAGTCATTCCGAAAACCTCGTCGTGATTAGTCTTGAGACTCATCAGTTGCTTCAATCGGCATCGTTTCCGGGATCTATCCCTCGTGAGATGGTCATTGATTCGATCAGGAACAAGCTGTACGTGAGCCGTACAAACAGCGGAGCAGTTTTCGTACTTGACCCATCGACCTTGAGTATCATGCACTCAATCACTGTGGGGTTCAATCCTCTGGGGATGGCCATTGCAGGCAACTACCTGTTTGTGTGCAACTCCGGGTATGGTGCAGACCGGACGGTTTCGATTATTGATGTTCGAGCAGATACTGTTAAGACCACCCTTGTGTTGTCGGATGGACCGACCAGCGCTGCTCTCGCGCCCGATGGAAAGGTCTGGGTAGCTTGTAGCGGAAACGCGTTTGGCAGCCCTCCAACAGGGGGTAAGATATTCATCGTCAATCCGACCAGTTTCGTGAAAGAGGATTCGATTTCGTTTTCCGAAAGTATATGGGGGAACATTGCCATCGGAACCAACGGCTATGCCTACACGACCGGAGTTGCCGGCTACTATGGTGGTCCGGTGCACCGTATCTCGCTCTCATCGAAGACTTTGGAGATGGGTTTCATTCCGGACACATCGTATGCGATGGCTGTTGATGAAGTCAATGGGGATATCTATGTGGCAGATGCCAAGAACTTCAATGGAAATGGTGTGGTGAGTGTCTATTCGAATACTGGTATCTTGAGCAAGCGATTCGGCGCTCAGCGGGGGCCAGGTGCTATCACCTTCAAGCGATAACGCGGAGAGAGTCATGATCTCTTCGCGTTCGTCTATTGAATTCATAGCCGTGCTTTCATATATTGTCCTCCGATGAAGGCAAAGCTAGCGTTGGAAAATGGACTTGTACTCACCGGCGAGGCGTTCGGCGCCGAAGGTGAGATTGCAGGCGAGGTTGTGTTTAACACTTCGCTCTCGGGGTATCAGGAGATCTTCACCGACCCCTCGTACAAAGGCCAAATCGTGACGATGACCTATCCGCTCATCGGCAACTACGGC
>CAYHRX010000542.1:0-2662 GCA_964359075.1 uncultured Chitinophagales bacterium | reverse complement strand
ATTCATTTTACCGCACAAGCGAATACTGTGGCGTATGCCATGAAGTGAGCAATCCCTATTTCTCACAAAGCCCCCGGGTCAATCCTCCATATAAACAGATACAGATGGAGCGGACGTATAGCGAGTGGAAACTCAGTTGGTTCTCCAGTGGTGAAGGAAAGCGCACTTGCCAGTCGTGTCACATGCCCACGTCGCCGGGCGTGTCCTCGATTTCGCCGACTGCGCGCCAGCGGCCAGACATTGCAAGTCATGAATTCTCCGGCGGCAACACACTTGGCCCGTACATGGTTGGCCAGCACTGGGACGGCATGGATCAGCAGGCGCTGCGGGACGGTATGACGAGAGCAGCGTCGTTCTTGAAGACAGCAGCGCGGCTCGAAGTGGTTGCAGGGAGAACTGAGCACAACGTTGTTGCACTTGTGCGGCTCACGAATCTCACCGGCCACAAGCTACCCACAGGCTTTCCGGAAGGACGCCGCATGTGGATCAACGTTGTAGGCAAGGACAAACGCGGCGCCATCGTGTTCGAGTCGGGTCACTACGATCCGGCTTCCGGGATGCTGCACGAAGACGGACAGCTGAAAGTGTACGAAGCACAGTCAGGCAGGACTGCCGGACTCGCCGCAACGCTTGGCATGCCGTCGGGACACTCGTTCCTTGGCGGACTGAACGACACGATGCTTTTCGACAATCGCATCCCGCCTCGCGGCTTCACCAATAGCGCCTTCCTCGATCGCAATGCTCCACCCATTGGCTACCACTACGAGGATGGGCAGTACTGGGACGTAAGTGAGTACACATTGCCGGTATCCACCTATTCAGTTGATGTCAACGTGTACTACCAGCTCGTGAGCGATGAGTTTGCACGGTTCTTGCGGGATGAGAACATCGGGAACCCCTACGACTGGAACCAGTGGGGCGAGAAGGTGTATGAGATGTGGCAACGCCGTGGAGCCCCGACACTGATGGCACGGCAGAGCGCATCCGTTCTGTCACGACCGCCGAAGCTTTCCACGTTCCAGGACTTTGATGTTGCGGTGCAATTCTCGCTCGCACAAAATTATCCCAACCCATTCAATTCCGAGACCACGATCGAGTACTGGGTCTCCAACGGCACACATGCTGTGCTTGAGCTGTATGATCTGCGAGGCCAACTTGTCCGGACGCTCGTGGATGGAATCGTCTCCACAGGGTTGCTCACAACGCGTGTCGATGCTTCGGGCCTGCCAAGCGGGGTGTACTTCTATCGGATGACGATTGGAAAGGCAAACGAGACGAGAAAGATGATTCTCTTGCGATGAGTTTAGTCAATCAATCCACCACAAAACAGAAGAGGATGCATATGTCGATGTGGCGTTGTCTGGTCGTGCTCACCCTCATCACTCTGTCCGTGAGCAATGGTGATGCGCAGGGTTGGAGTTGGAACTGGGTGCGCAAGTATGGCACGAGCGGTTTGAACGACCCGTTCTTCGTGAACCCTTTGAATCCAAACATCCTCTATTGCTCGCCGGGAAACAACACGATTATCATCAGTCGGGACCGGGGCCGCACCTGGCAGACACACTCGACAGTGTTAGGAGGAAATCAGATCAAATGCCTGGTCATCAGCAAGCGTGACACGTCCGTCATGCTGGTGGCTCAGGAAGCCGGTCCACCCGACCGGATCATGAAGACGACCAACAATGGAGCGTCATGGTTCCCGGTGTTCTGGGGGAATTTCTACTACTGGGGACGTCCGATTGCATACGAGCCCCTGCTGAACGATGAGAAAGTGTACACCGAGGGGAGCAACGTCCTTTACCGCAGCACGAATTTCGGGGCGTCATGGGATACCCTCCGTGTGTATCCTTTCGGCTCCAGCAACCAGGGATGGGAAGATGCGTTCATCAGGCCCGACAGTGGCAACATCCTCCTCGTTGCTGACAATGCGAACGGTGTGTGGAAAACGACTGATGCTGGAGTAACGTGGAGACGCACATACGCAGCCGGCGGTGAAGTTCCTGCTCTCGCGGTGGATCTCCTGAACCCCCGCACCGCTTACGGGACGAAGTTCGGCGGCGGTGGGGGAATCATAAAGACAACAGACGGTGGAGAGAGCTGGGCGTTGATCCCGCTGTTCAACGGCAAGAATATGTGGGGTGTGGCCGTATCGACAGACAACCCGAACTACGTCATCGTGAACACGTGGGGACATTCGTTCTCGTCGGACGGCGGTGCATACATCTCACGCGACAAAGGCGCAACGTGGGAGCGAACCTACCAGGGCTTCGGTTCCTCCTCCAACCATGCGTTGTTGGTGCTCGACACACTCTCGGTCTTCTCGCTTCAGGGCGATGGGATCTGGAAACTCATATTCCCCGGCAAAATCGCCGGCATCGTGTTCAATGATCGCAATGGAAACGGTGTGCGCGATACAAATGAGACCGGCATGGCGAGCTGGAGAGTACGCCTCAGCGGAACCAGAACAGATTCTGTCCTGACGAACGCGCTTGGGGAGTACGCCTTCTCAGTTCTCCCGGCAGGGACCTACTCCGTGACCGTTGAGGTTCCGGCGAATGCCATCCTTACCACTCCACCGTCAGGCAGCTACTCCAATCTCACTGTCTCCGATGGTGAGCAGTTTCTTGGGAGGGTGTTTGGCATCGTGTTGCGATCGATCAGC
>CAYHRX010000541.1:0-2688 GCA_964359075.1 uncultured Chitinophagales bacterium | reverse complement strand
TTCGGCAACGCCGAGCTGGTGATGGTACGGGCGATGGCTTTCAGGGTCAGGAGTTCATTTGTGGGGAATGGTTCATACGTAGCACATGTCGAAGTACGCAGACTCGGTGAAGAAAGAGCGACACTGCCGATGAAGGAGGTCTTGAGAAAATGTCGACGTGAAGAAATCATGAAGCCCTTCAGTCTCTACTGTACAACCCTTGTATGCCGGCCTGTCTTCACCGGTTCACAAAGAACTGCTCAGCGGGTGCGGCGGAGAAACGCGTAGTTCATGAGCTTATATGTCAGCTTTGCAGCCGTGAGATCGGCGTGTGTTACACCTTTCACTGGTGCCAGCTCGACAACATCAAACCCGACAATGGTTTTCCGCTCTCCAATCCGCCGGAGCAATTGCATCGTCTCAGCCCAGAACAAACCGTTCGGCTCTGGCGTGCCAGTGCTCGGCATGATCGCGGGATCGAATCCATCGACGTCGAACGTGACATAGACCTGGTCGGTCAGTTTCTCCAGTACCGCATCCTGCCATGAGGCGTTGCTTGCACTACGTATTTGATGAGCGTAGAATGTGTTGATACACTTCTCGCTGATGAAGCGAGCCTCCTCAACACACAGCGCACGGATGCCCACCTGGATAATCCTCCTTGGATCCAGAAACTCACACACCCTTGCCATGATGGAGGCGTGACTGTATTTGCTGCCCTGATAGCTCTCGCGCAGGTCGGAATGTGCATCGAACTGGATGACCGAGAGATCCGGATACTTCTCCAGATGTGCCCGTATCGGTGCCTGCGAAATGGTGTGCTCGCCCCCGAGGGTGACGACGAACTTCCCACACTGCAAGAGTTCCCTGACAATTCTGTGGAGAGTCCCAACTGCATTGCCGTGTGCTGTCTTCCCGAACAGCACTGGCGGGAGTGTCGCGATCCCCACCTCGTTACACAGTTCACGGCCAAGTTCTTCATCGTAGAATTCAATAAACTGTGACGCCGTAATGATTGCTCCGGGTCCGCGTCGCGTTCCTCCGCCATAGCTTACGGTGCGCTCATATGGTGCCGGTAGAACAACGATCTGCGAAGTGTCAAAAGACGAAATCTCTTTCCCGATGGCGAGGAAATTGGATTTGATACCCAGGGCTTTGAACTTGGAATGCATGGGATGGATGGTCATTACATGAGGAAACCGTGAGTGTGCCTGCAAAATATAGGTCACACCTGAGTGAAATGCAAGGAGGCAGTTCATTTCGACTCTTGACAATGCAGTCTTTTTCGGCTATGTTGACGCAGCGCGTACAGCATCATACGATACCCAAGCACCTGACCTCCGGCAAACCTTTCGGTGAAGACTTCCTCCAAGACATACCTGCTCATTCTCGGTGGGGCCATGATCTGGTGTGCGGCGATCACCATGCCACCCGTGCTGGTGGTGTCTGGCGGTGCATTGCGACTTGGCGGTGATCTTGTGTATCAGTTCTTCCATCCTATCTGCCATCAACTTGAGGATCGCTCATTCCATATCCTGGGCGAGCCGCTTGCGGTATGCATACGGTGTTCATCGATCTATTTTGCATTCCTTGGCGGCGTGCTGCTGTTTCCCGTAGTGGTGCGGGCAGGCCGGTACATTGCATTGCATCGCAGTGTCCTCCTGTGGTCGGTGCTCCCGATGTGCATTGATGTTGTGTTGGATGAATTGGGTGTTTACGAGTCCACGTATTCTTCCCGGATCGGCAGCGGGATGCTGTTCGGCATTATCATTCCGTTCTACATCATTCCTGCCGTGCAGGAGGCAGTGCAGGAGTTCGCGGCAGGTTCATGGTTTCTCACACCATCTGCAATCAAGAAAGGACAAACTCATGCCTGAAAAACCCAGTAAACTTCTGCCGGCCCTGTACGGTGGCCTGATCATGGGCGCCATCTCGGGCCTTCCCGTCATCAGTATCATCAACTGCTTCTGCTGTGCCGGAATAATGCTCGGCGGCTTCCTCAGCGTCATGTTCTATAAGAATGAATTGACAGCATCGATGCCACAGCTTACAAGCAGCGACTCGATCCAGTTGGGCGCTCTCGCGGGACTCTTCGGTGCGGTGTTTGGGACAATCCTCAACCTTCTCACGATGGCGGCGATGGGTAATATCACGGGGGATATGGTGATTGAAATCCTGCGCAGCTTCAATCTGCCGGACGAGGTGATGGACGAGATTCAACAGAAGATTTCCGAGCAGGCGAGCCTCACGGGGATCGCAACAGCGCTGTCGTTCCTCTACAGCCTGATCCTTGATCCGCTCTTCGGGTTGCTGGGAGGATTGATTGGATACAATGTGTACAAGCCCAAGACCCAGATGATGAACGTCCAACCGCCACCTCCTTCTCCCCCTACTCCTCCTGCGCAGTCATGAGTACTCCTCGGAGGCGTTCTTTGATTCATCTCTTCGTTTTCCTGATACTGCCCGCGCTCGTTTTCGGGCAGGGCAGTATCACCGCGAGCAGTATCACTGCAATCCGCTGCGGCACTCTCATCGATGTTCAAGCAGGCACAGTCCTGCAAAACGTTGTTGTTGTGGTCGAGGGCAACAGGATCAAGTCGGTCGGGACCACACTCCCCGATGGCGCATCAGTGATTGATCTCTCTAGCGCTACGGTATTTCGCGGCCTGTTCGATCTCCACTGGCACTTCCTCGATAACACCGAGGGCG
>CAYHRX010000540.1:0-2696 GCA_964359075.1 uncultured Chitinophagales bacterium | reverse complement strand
TATGCGGTTCTTGGCGGCCCACGGCTCAATCAATCGGCGAACATCCTGTGCCCGTCCGAATTCCCCTTCTGAGAAGAGAAGCCACAACGGCGTCGCCCCATGTGACTTCCAGAGCCCAAAGTGAATTCCCAACCATGCACCAGGACCTTGATCTCCCGATACTCTTACGTAGCGCCCGATTCGCTCCCAGGATGCCTGTGGCATGAGCCTCGTAATATTCAGGATGTTCTCCGTGACAGCAAGGTCCACGGTCGCCTGCACAATGGAGCCGAGCTGGAGCATGAATGCCGGTGTTCGTTGATCTGAAAGTTCCACCACGGAGACAGGGGCAAAAGCGTCATTGTCTGCGGCGTCGCAGAGCGAACGCAATTGGACGAGATCGCCTCTGACACCAGGATCATCAACGGCTTCATGCTCCAACACCGATAAGACGTTTGTCCATGAAGTGAGCGCAAGTATCGGTCCGAGTTGCGTGGCAACAGAACGAGCAACACCTGCGGCAGCGTCACGCTCGGATATGGAAATCCCGGTATCGATAAGTCGTCGATTCAACTCACGCCATAGTGTCTGCTCGCGGGCGGCTGGCGCAACCACAAGGAGAACCGTCGGTTGAGAATAGGCGGCGAGTTGTTTCAGATACGAAACGGGTTGGTTGTCTGTCAGGCCTGCCCAGAACTTGTTCTCTACAAAGACGCGCGGTTCGGTATCGGCGAAGCCCCACATGTCGGGGCGGATTGCGCCCTCGGTTTGCTGGGTCTTGAAGTGAAGCGGCGGCAGATCGGGCACGATGCCGCGAAGAAGCTTCGTCATGCCGTGTCGCGCGGCATTGCTCGACGCCAGCACGTAAGCGAGGGCATCCGTGGCAACGTCCTCGTTGACTTGCGAAAACCGCTTCTGAATGATGTGACTGAATACGGTGTGCATGTTTTTTTCTCCTGCCGAACGGACCGCGGCTAACCTGCCGACCGTAATGGTTTTAATTTGTACTGCCCCTGCGCGTGAGCTATTACAAAGCGAGTTGCACGACACAAACCAACCTTCAGTGAGCAACGCGCACGTTGACCAACTCTACTACTGACAACGTGGGCGTTGCGAAACGCTCCTATCAAACGCGTGTGGTGCAACTTGCTTTTTCCCGTGCGTGGGCATTAGCATTCGCCGACGCTCCTTCGGTCAGGTTGAGCCGCTGGTTAGCTGGCAAACCCAATTGCTATGGGATCAGTTGAACCGGAAAGTCGATGTCGGAATCTGTCTCTTGCCAGTTTGAGTGCTTCACTCCCGTGTTATAGTACTTCAACTTCACGTTCATGTTCCCCATTGAGGGTGGGTTCGACACGTTTAATTTGAACGTCATTCCAAATAGTTGCCCTTGCCCATCACGGCTCAGGTTCGAGATAACCAGACTGCTTGCGACGCCATTGTCGGGAGTATAGAAAAACTGATACGATGTCATTTGCTGGCTTATCGCCGTCGTAAGTTCGACGGGCGGAGTCTGCAACGAATCAAATAGGGAGATCGAGGCATTGTATGTTTTGCTTACCTGCAGCCTGATTGTATCAATAACTGGAGGATTTCCGCCTGGCCCATCCAAATCGCTGTACAAGGCTCTGGTGACATTTGCGGAGTTTGCTGAGTCTACAAATGTCAGCACATAGCTGGTCGGTCTCGCAAGACGTTTTGTTAACGGAATTCTCGGAGGGGTAGTTTGGCCACTCGCTACGACAGCCGTGATGTAGTAGTTCCGATAGCCAGATCTGGAAATTGTGACCAGGTATTCTCCTGGGTCGATGTCGGCCAACGTGAAGTTGCCATTTGAATCGGTTGTCACAGTCCTGGTAGCTGGCTGAGTAACTAGCGAGGCGCCATTCACACCAGACCCATCTTGGACATCGTAGACTTTGCCGCTGATTGTTCCGGTTTGAGATGAAATGGGGTTGTTGTCTTTGGAGCAACCTGATACCAAAACGGCTACTGCAAAGCAGATGGCGGTTAGAATGTTGGATCGTCTCACGTGTTGCTCCTATAGTTTGGTAAACTTGGTTTGCCAGCTAACATCTGATTATGCTACAGAAGTACAGTGCGCGCCTCTGCGCGTACTATGCCTCAGCAACATAATACTTAATGGTGCTCTTTACCTCAGTTTGTTTCTCGTCCATACCCTCTGCGAAGCTACACACAAGCGTTTGAACCTACAAGAGGTGTCTGATTGCCGGGAGATGCCAGTCCATGTCCCTACGCACGATTGACGGAGTATGCCTTTCCAATTGTACTGTCAGCAACTCTCAGTTCATCAACCCACACCGAGAATCTCCGCCCCTTAATCTCCACCTTCAGTCTTTTTCCCCGCACAATCACATCGTCTATTGTCGCCCGTTTCAGCCCAAATGGGAACGGGTCAACGACAATTCTGTTTTCTTCAGGCCTGATTCCGCATACATACTTGATGATCAAGTCTACGACCCACGAATGCTGATAGTCGTCAATGCCGCGGTACAAGCTTGGTTGTCCGGTGAACGGATTGTAGTGCTCGAAGCAATTGGGCCTTGTCGGATCGCCATCTCCGCCAAAGGCGGATGCGCCTCTGGCGCAGAAGAACATCATGCGCACGAACTTGGTAATGAACTCGACAGCCTTCTTCTCCAGTTGTTTGTCGTTGAACCTGATAGCAGTGAGAGAGAGCGCTTCGGCAACATGAC
>CAYHRX010000539.1:0-2700 GCA_964359075.1 uncultured Chitinophagales bacterium | reverse complement strand
TACGGGTTTAGAGACTTTGGTGCATTCTTCACCGCAACGCAACGAACACATAACAACCAAAACAACGAGGCTCCCTCATTTGGTAGGAAGCTCAACATATTGTGGTCGCTCAACCCCACCCGTCATTTGATAGAAGTTAGTCGGGCGGGGCTGCGTTGTTTTAGTGAACGTTCCATTCGCAATCATAATCAACATTGATTCATTAAGGTCACCCCATGTTTATCGGTCACTATGCAATAGGATTTGCAGCAAAGAAAGTGGCTCCGAAAGTCTCGCTCGGCACGCTGTTCCTCTCGGTGCAGTTTCTTGATCTGCTCTGGCCACTCTTCTTGCTGCTCGGCATCGAGCACGTGCGCATCGCTCCGGGCAACACGGCAGTCACGCCGCTCGATCTCTATGATTATCCGATCTCGCACAGTCTTGTCACCGTGCTTGGGTGGTCAATCCTCTTTTGTGTCATCTACTACTTCCTGACGAAGTATCCGAGAGGCGCGTGGGTTCTTGGTGCCGGCGTGTTCAGTCATTGGGTCCTCGACTTCATCACACACCGTCCCGACATGCCGATCAGTCCGTGGTCGAGCACGTACGTCGGACTTGGATTGTGGAACTCCGTCATCGCCACGGTGCTGGTGGAAGGAGCGCTCTTTGTTATCGGTGTTGTTCTGTACGAACGCTCAACAGTCGCCACCGACAAGACAGGCAAGTACGCATTCTGGTCGCTCATCGGATTCCTTGCGCTTGCGTGGGTGGGTAATATGTTTGGTCCACCGCCACCGGATGAGCAATCGCTTGCTTATACAGCGTTGTTGCTCTGGTTGCTCGTGCCGTGGGCGTACTGGATTGATAAGCACCGGCGACCCAAAGAGGTAGAGACACGATGAGTATCGGGCTACGACGACATACGATTACCACTCTCGTAATCATCGTCATCAGCATGTCTGCCCACTCCCAGCCTATCACGATAGGCGGCATTGTGCGGGACACGGTGACGCTCTATCCGCTTGACTCGGTGCGGGTCGAGATCGTTAACACGAGCAATCCGCTTGAGCGGTACACGGTGTACACCAACGGAGCCGGCAGGTGGTCGTACACGTTCCAGAGCAGTGGAGTGGGTGAGAGTGGAGGGCTTCCTCAGTCGATCATGCTTCATCAAAACTACCCCAACCCATTCAATCCCTCGACCATCCTTACGTTTCGTTTGCACAAAGCGGGACTCGTAAGGATCTCCGTCCACGGCATTCTCGGTCAGGTGTTGGATGAAAGGAGCCTCATGCTCGCTCCCGGAGGATACTCTGTACGCTGGAGCAGCAAAGGGGCGGCGGGAGTGTTGTTCTACACGCTCGAATCCGATGGCGTGAGACTGACGAAGAAGATGCTGCAGCTTGACGGCGGCGATGGCGATGGGTTGGGAGACGTGACGCTCACGCAAGGCGTTGCCCCGTTGCCGTCCTCCGGTCAACCTGACCTGGTTGATTACACCATCACTGTTTCCAAGCTGGGCTACGAGCCCGATTCAGTCACTGTTCCTCTCGTCAACAACAATAACGTCGACTTCCGCCTTCAGACTGTCCACCGCCGTGCATTTGTCATCGACCTGCACAACGACGTGCTGGAATTAGTAGTCGGCGGCTACCAGTTGGGAGTGAGGCATACGACAAACCACTCCGACCTGCCACGTTTCCGTGATGGTGGTGTTGATGCGCAGATGCTCTCGCTGTGGCCAAGTCCAACACAGTTTCCGAACACGGCCTACGAACGCGTACTGCAAATGGCGGACTCGTTCAGCGTCCAGCTTGCGAGGAATCCCACGACGCTGGCTCACACCCGTACCGTCGCTGAGATTGAGCAAGCGGTTGCTGCGGGTAAGTTTGCCGGTATCCTCGCTGTGGAAGGCGGTCATGCGATACAGGAGGACCTGAACAAGCTCGTCACGTTTTATCAGCGGGGTGTGCGATACATGACGATCACCTGGAATAACAGCACCTCGTGGGCAACAGCGGCTGCCGACCCGCAGGCGGAAACACGCGGCCTTTCGGATTTCGGGAGACAGGTCATCCGCACGATGGACTCGCTGGGCATCATCATCGACGTGTCGCACGTTGGGCGGAGGACGATCCTTGACATCCTTCAGGTAACAACCAAGCCGATCGTCGCAAGCCACTCCGGCGTGCGCGCTCTTCGTGACCACTACCGGAACCTGACCGACGACCAGATCATCAGCATCGCACAGCGTGGTGGCGTTATCGGCGTGGTGTTCTATCCAACATTCCTCTCGCCGACAAACACTGCGACCATTGACACAGTCATCCGGCATATCGACTACATCAAGAACCTGGTCGGCATAGACTACGTTGCACTCGGCTCGGATTTCGATGGCATCAACACGACGCCTGTCGGACTGGAGGATGTTTCCCGCTTCCCGAATCTTACGATGGCTCTTCTTCGTCACGGCTATACACCTGCAGAAGTGCGGAAGCTCCTGGGAGAGAATTACATGCGTGTGTTCAGGGCTGTGTGTAGATAGGCCGAAGCGAGGGTTGGGAAAAACACTTTGATTGTTCACCAAAGGAGGGTAGAAAAATGCAAACGTGGGTTGCGGTCATAATTCTCTTGTCCGTCATGTTGCTCGGTTCTTGTTCGAAAGACGAACAGAGCGTACAACAGACGGTCAACGGTTTCGTAGCAGGCATCATCACTGAT
>CAYHRX010000538.1:0-2703 GCA_964359075.1 uncultured Chitinophagales bacterium | reverse complement strand
CTCTGAGAGGGGAGGGAGTATTCAATCGTTGTTGTTGGGTTGAATGGGTTGGGATAGTTCTGGTTCAGCACAAACTGATCTGGGATGAGAGAAGCCGACGGGTCCACATCCGTTGGCAACAGCAGCTCAACATACTTTGTGATTGTGCCGTTGTCGCCAACAGCATAGCCCACCAGCCAGTTGTTGCCGGCTACCGTGGCGACCTTCATGTCGATCGCTTCATACCTGTTGGCTTGAGAGAATTCGGACGGCCACGATGTACCCTGGTTCGTCGTCTTGTACACGCCGCCCCCTGCTACGGAATACCATCGGTTTGGTGTAAGTGGTACCGAGACCGTTCCAAATGTAGCGGTTGGTGGTTGTGCCGGAGTGTTCGTCCAGAGAGCACCCCCGTTGGTCGACCGCGCAACTCCATTGCCGCCGGCAATGCCGACTTGGTTCGTTGCAAACGATACGGCGTAGCTGTTAGTGAATGCCGTAGCCGCCGGCGACCAGTTCGCTCCGCCGTTGGTGGTGCGGTACACGCGGCTGTTGTTTGTCCCGAACCAACCGTACTGGTTGCCGATCCACGACATCGAGTTGCCCCAGCCAAACTCCGAACCGGCCTGCGGAAGTGTGTCCCGCTTCACCCATGTCGCACCCGCGTCTGTTGTCCGAAGCAACGTCCAGCGGCCGCCCACCGGGTCACCCACAGCGTATCCGTTGTTCGCATCAAACATCTTGATTGCGTCGATATACGCGCCAGCACTCGTGTCCTGGTACGCGGTGATCCAGCCAAGGCCGCCGCTGACTGTTCTCATAATGCGGGCGTTGTTCGCCGCGTTTGAAGCCATGAGAGCTATCGAAGAGCTGATTGCATAAATACTGGACACCGGGTTTGTTACAGCAGTCCTTGGCGTCCACGCACCTCCGCCGTTGACCGTGCGGTACACACGTCCGCTATCGCCTGCTGCCCACGCCACATTTGTGTCAACCACCGAAACGCTGTAGAAGTTGATCCCAGTTCCAGACGTCTGTCCCGTCCATCGGGGTGCAGGTGCAGCAACGATGCTGAACACCGCATCACTCACGTCAAACACCGCCGGATTCAGCTTGTCCGAGATACGGACGAGACAGCTTGCCGACGGTGTATTCGGCACGTTCCAATTGTAAGTCGCCAGTGTCGAGGTTTCTGACGCTCCGTCAAGATGCAGCGCGCGGAGTTTCTGATGAATGATCGGTGATGGAGAGGCCGGGACACCGGCAGTAATCAGTATCCACGATGACCCGCTGTTGGTGGAGTATTCGATCTTCACGGTGTCGACTAGGTTTCTTACCCAGTTGATCGGGTAGGTTGTTCCCACAAACATCTGCTCGCCGCCATTCGGCTGCAGGACAGTGACAAGTGCGGGAAGCGCCGAAATCCTGATTATCCGTTTGTGCACCGCCGCCCCTGCCGGTCCGCTGCCGGTGACAGTGACGTTGTACACTCCCTGCGGGACATTATTGGCTCTGATTCTAAGAGTCACCGAATCGGGATAGCTCGTCAGCGAGTCTCTGTTGCCAACAAATGATAACGTGAAGTTGGCTGAAGGAGAGACCGACACTGTGAACTTGACGTACTTTGAATAGAGCTTCACGGATGGGATCTTCACCACCACATTCACACTGTCAGTCAGGCCGAGCGTGTCAGCTGTGAGGGAAGTGAGCATGGCGAAATCGGGGAAGTAACCGGTGAAGCTCCCGAAATTGCCGTTGCGGTAGTCCGTCCACACAGCCATCGCACCATTCTTGTTCGATGCAATCGCATCGTAGTCTCCCTGATAGCGTGGGTCTCCTCCGCCTCCGCATGTTGCGCAATTGGTTCTGAACTTCCTGTTGGTGAGTTTTTGGTTTGTTGCCCAGGTGACGCCCCCGTCATCAGAGTACGAGGCATAGACATCTGTGCTGTCACTCGCCGGTGAGTTGCGTGAGTCATACCACTTGGCGTAGAGTCGTCCGGTTCCCTTGTCGCACCAGATCGCTGGCATCCACTGGTGGTTGTTCTGCGAGTTGAGGTCATCGTTGATGATCACGCCGGCGGACCAGGTAACTCCTTGGTCGGATGAGTAGCGGCAGTAGAGGTCGGGTTTGTTCCCGCTGCCTGCGGGGTTGTTCGTTGAATAGGCAAGGTAGAACCGTCCACGGTACGGGCCGTAGCTGTTGTCCGCAGCGATGAAGGGATACGGCCGCGTCCGCACGCCCTCCACCGAGTTGCGACCGTTATAGAAGGTACCGAGGAATCCGGCAAAGTTCTGCGCCGACATGAATTCGAATGTCGCACCACCATCGGATGAGCGGTAGAACGTGTATGTTGCCGCGGTGGCTGAGCCGGAGTTCGTCACGACATAGACGCATCCGCCGGAGACGTTGTTTGCTCCAAACACGTTCGGCCCAACTGCCACCATCATGCCCGGGAGCGTTTGTGGACTGAAGTTCCATGTGTTCACGAACGTTGCACCGCCGTCGGTGCTGCGTGTGAAGCTTCCGCTGCCGCTGTTGGTCATGGTGCCGTACACGAAGTTCGCGTATGGCCCCATCGTCTGGTCGGCCGCGAGCCAGTTCTTGTCATTGCCGGCGTTGCCATCCACAGGGGGTCCCCATGTCAATCCATTGTTGGTTGACTTCACAATCCACGTGCCGGTGACCGGGTTCTTCATGGTCATATAATAGAGGTTACCCAGG
>CAYHRX010000537.1:0-2703 GCA_964359075.1 uncultured Chitinophagales bacterium | reverse complement strand
AGGTATGGCAAAACTCAGACTGTACGCGCTGTCATACTCGATGGTCACATTGCCGGCGACGGGCATTTGTATGCCTGTAAACTGCGCTTCGGCGCTCTCGTATTGTGTAGCCAACAACAAGCTGAGAACTCCGAGCGGTACAAGGGGAAGGCGTCTTGGCATAATTCACCTGAATGATTGCCTATGATGGTGAAAGAGAGTCACTTAGATGTTAATCGCCTCACCGTACGCGGCGGCAGCAGCTTCCATCACCGCTTCGCTCAACGTTGGGTGTGCATGGATGGTATGGAAGATCTCTTTGCCGGTCGACTCCAGCTTCTTCGCCACCACAAGCTCGTGGATCATTTCTGTCGCTTCAGATCCCATGATATGGGCACCAAGTAACTCACCATACTTCGCATCGAAGATCAACTTCACCATCCCCTCTGTCTCTCCGATGGCGACGGCTTTGCCCAGCGGACGAAACGGGAAGCGGCCGATTTTGAGCTCGTAGCCTTCAGCCTTTGCGCTCTCCTCTGTAAGGCCGACACTTGCGATCTGGGGCTGGCAATACGTGCAACCCGGAATCGTCGAGTAATCAATGGGATGAGGGTTCAACCCGGCAATGGCTTCGACACAATGGATGCCTTCAGCGGACGCGACGTGAGCAAGCCACGGGGGGCCGATGACGTCGCCGATCGCATAGATGCCGGGAACGTTTGTGCGGTAGTCCTTGTCCACTTTGATGTGGTTGCGGTCGACGGTAGCACCAAGCTTTTCCAAACCGAAGTTCTCGACATTTCCCTGCACACCGATCGACATCAGGGCCACTTCGCCTTTCAGTTCCTTCTTCCCTTCCGCGGTGGTAACCACAACACCGACATCGTTCGCCCCAGGCTTAACACTCTCGACCTTGGTCTGTGTGAAGATCTCAATACCCTGTTTCCTGAGGCTTGCTTCCATGAGCTTCGTCAATTCGGCATCTTCGATCGGCAGGATAGTCGGCATCATCTCAACAACTGTAACCTTCGTGCCGATAGCGTTGTAGAAATATGCAAACTCAATCCCGATTGCCCCGGCACCGATAATCACCATCGACTTCGGCTGTTGGGGGAGGTTCATTGCTTCGGTACTGGAGATGACTCGCTTGCGATCGATTGCTACACCCGGGATAGTCCTTGGGCGAGCACCCGTAGCGACGATGATGTGCTTGGCTGCCACCTTCTCAGCAGGCTTTCCCTCGGCCCTGACTTCGATTCCGCCGTTTACGAGGAGGACACCATAACCTGGGATGTAGTCGATCTTGTTCTTACGCATCAGGTACTCGACGCCTTTGGATATCTTGTCGGAGATTGCCCTGCTACGCTTGATGATTTTGGTGAAATCAACTTTGAGGTTATCGTATGAAATCCCCCATTCTTCTGCCTTCTTGAATGTATGCAGAATCTCGGCGTTCTTCAGAAGGGCTTTGGTAGGTATGCACCCCCAATTAAGGCAGATGCCACCCATCTTATCGCGCTCAATTATGCCGGTCTTCATTCCAAGTTGCGCGGCTCGGATCGCCGCTGTGTAGCCACCCGGGCCACCGCCCACAACCACGATATCAAACGATTTCTCAGCCATGAATCCCTCTTCACGAGCAATAAAAAAGGGAAGTGCAATTCCCTTCACAAACAATCAGCAGATAGAAAGTGCGAAAAATATACTCAAACATGCTCTGAAAGTCAAACAGACTTCCGGACGCACTCCTGCCGAAAAAACATCCCTCACATAACAGAAACGGATTGATTTTACATTTCAAAATAGGTATACTAGGCACAAATTTTTCAGTGACAGGAGATGGCAGATCAGGAGGAACGCGGAGAGAAAGTCGTCACCACCAACCGAAAAGCCCGACACGACTACGAGATACTCGACACCTACGAAGCAGGAATTGTCCTCACGGGAACTGAAGTCAAATCGCTAAGGCAAGGTAACGCCAATCTTTCCGACAGCTACGCAGTGATGAAAAATGGCGAGCTCTGGCTCATCGGGATGCATATCTCTCCCTATAGCCAGGGCAGTTACGCAAATGTAGACCCCCTGAGAAGCCGAAAACTCCTTCTTCACAAGAAGGAAATCCTGAAAGTTGTGGGCAAACTTACCTCCAAAGGCCTGGCGCTTGTGCCGCTCAAGGTGTACTTCACCCACAACATCGCCAAAGTGCTTGTTGGCCTTGCACGCGGCAAGAAGGAATACGACAGACGTCACGACATTGCAAAACGAGAGGCCGAGCGCACAATCAGACAACGACTAGCACGATAAGAAACCTTGTTCCCTGCTCTGAACGAACAAATGGATGTGATCCGGCGGGGAGTTTCCGAGATCATCCCCGAAGAAGACCTCGCCAGAAAAACCGAGAAGTCCATTCAGACCAACAAGCCTCTCAATGTGAAGCTTGGATGCGACCCGAGCAGACCTGATCTGCACCTGGGCCACTCTGTGGTTCTACGCAAGCTTCGTCAGTTCCAGGACCTCGGACATCAGGCGACGCTGATCGTTGGTGACTTCACAGGAATGATCGGCGATCCTTCGGGCCGGAGCAAAACCCGCCCGCCCCTCACACTGCAAGAAACCAGGAGGAACGGACAGACGTACTTTGAGCAAGCCACGAAGATCCTCTCAACGAAGAAAATTCAGATGCTGTACAACTCTGAGTGGCTGGGAAAGATGAACTTCGCCGAT
>CAYHRX010000536.1:0-2710 GCA_964359075.1 uncultured Chitinophagales bacterium | reverse complement strand
ACGGCAACATGGAGTCGTACAGCTACTGCGTGGTTCAGTCCAACAAAGAGATTGTGGACCAGATTGCCACGCTCGCCCGTGAGAGCAAAGGCATCCACTCCCTTACCGTGTACGGGCCGTATCTCGACAAGGATTTGCTTGTGCAGATCAGGCGCGCCTCGCAGCTTTTGGTTGAGGCGCTCAACCCTCTGCGTCACGTGAAAGTCGCCGACTCACTCCGTCTTGCCGATCATCTCTCTGTCCCCTCCTACCGGTTCGCATCAGCCGTTGGCGTCGCACTCCGGCGGGACTAAGCGATGCGGGTTATCACCGGACTGTACAAAGGACGTGTCCTGAAGACGGTGAAGGACCTCTCCGTCCGACCAGCAACCGACCGCGTGAAGCAAACGATCTTCGACATGCTTGCCAACCGGATTGAGATGGAAGGCGCCACTGTGCTCGACCTGTTCGCCGGCAGCGGAAGTCTGGGCATTGAAGCACTGAGCCGCGGCGCCAGGCATGTGACATTTGTTGAGTCAAATGCCGATGCCCTCGACTTCATCGAGGAGAACGTACGAGTGCTGGACTGTGAAGAGGCTACAGAGATCGTTTCAATGGATGCCATGCAGTTCCTCCGCAGGTCACAGGAACACTACGACCTCATCTTCGCTGATCCGCCGTACGAATATGAAGAAACCGCTGGCATTCCCTCAGTCGTATTCCAGGACAGGGCATTGAAGAAACATGGCTACCTTCTGATCGAGCATGCATCGAAGCTCGCATTCAGCAGCACACCGCTCTACCACGCAGGCCCCTCCAAGAAATTCGGCCGCACCGTTGTAACGTTCTTCCAGCATCCACAACCGCAGGAGTCGGCAGCATGAGCACACGCATCGCAGTCTATCCAGGCACGTTCGACCCGATCACCTACGGTCATATGGATGTCATCAAGCGCGGAACAAACCTCTTCGATAAGGTCATCGTGCTGGTTGCACGCAACTCCACAAAGACTCCCCTCTTCACAGGTGAGGAGCGGGTTGCGATGATCAAAGAAATTTTCAGGAACAATCCTCGCGTCTCCGTCGACATCTTCGACGGGCTGCTTGTTGATTTTGTGGTCAGGAAGAAAGCCACAGCCATCATCCGTGGATTGCGGGCCTTGTCAGATTTTGAATATGAGTTTCAGATGGCGCTCACCAACCGGAAGATGGACGGGACCATTGACACCGTGTTCCTCGTGCCCGATGAGCGCTACACGTATCTCAACTCGACAATCGTGCGGGAGATTGCCCGACTTGGCGGTGACGTTTCAGATTTCGTCCCGCCGTGCGTTCGAAAGCGCCTCGTCACGAAGGTGAAGCCACATACCAGGCGGTAACTGTTCTTCATGCATACACTTTCGCGCAAGGTTCAGCAGGCTGAGGAATCCTACACGCTCGCGTTTGCCGAGAAGACCCGGCGTCTGAAAGCCTCCGGCTTCGACGTCATCAGTCTGACCGCAGGCGAGCCGGACTTTCCCACTCCCCGCCACATCAAAGAAGCCGCAATCATTGCGATTGAGCAGAACTTCACCAAGTACACCGCCACGCAGGGCTCGCCAGACCTCCTCAAGGCCATCATCAAGAAATTCTCTCTCGAGAACGATCTCCATTTTGAGCCGCACCAGATCCTCGTCTCCACAGGTGCCAAGCAGTGCATCTACAATGCCCTCCAGGCGATCTGCAACAAGGGCGATGAGGTCGTCATCCTCAGCCCCTACTGGGTCAGCTATCCCGAGATGGTGAAGCTGGTAGATGCCGTGCCTGTCTTCGTGCGGACAACGAGCGAGCAGCGATTCACGCCTGATGTGCGAGACATTCGGCGTGCGATACACTCCAAGACGAAAGCATTGATCCTGAATTCTCCCAATAACCCATCCGGCGCTGTCTTTAGCCGAAGCTTCCTTGAGGAGGTAGCGGCCATTACGAAAGAGACGGGCATCTTTGTCATCAGCGATGAGATCTACGAGAAGATCGTCTATGACGAGCACAAGCATTTCAGCATCGGCTCGTTGAAGACCATCAAGGATCATGTCATCACGGTGAACGGCGTCTCGAAAGCGTTCTCGATGACCGGCTGGCGCATCGGTTACATGGGTGGACCGCCGGCAGTGATGCAGGCTGCCGCCAAGTTCCAGAGTCAGGTCACATCCAACGCCAATTCCATCGCGCAGAAGGCAACACTTGCAGCCCTCAGCGGCCCAACCAACGACCTTGACACGATGGTGGAGGAGTTCAAGCGTCGGCGGGACTATGCGGTTGAATCGCTCTCTGCTATCCGTGACGTGAAGGTCAGCCCGCCCCAGGGTGCGTTCTACATCTTCTTCGGCGTAGAGAAGTTCTATGGCAGGAAGTTCAACGGACAGCTTGTTCTGAACTCGGAAGACCTTGCCCACTACCTCCTCGAGCAGCACCATGTGGGTGTGTTGACAGGATCGGCGTTCGGAGACGATTCGTGCCTGAGGATTTCGTACGCATGCTCGATGAGTGAGTTGGAAAAAGGGATGAAGAAGCTGCGGGCCGGGTTAGAAGCACTTAACCACGGATGACACGATGAGAGTAGATGGACATCTCACGCCATGCCTGCGGCAGGCAGGCAAAGACAGCGAAGCTCTGCTAACAGGGCGTTGAAAAACAAAATTCTTTGCCACGGAGGCACCGAGGCACAGAGTGAATGTGATGAAAAGAGGTCA
>CAYHRX010000535.1:0-2712 GCA_964359075.1 uncultured Chitinophagales bacterium | reverse complement strand
TCGATGCACACAGAGCGACACATGGACGACGGCAGTTGCCACAGGCAATTCTCCGGCTGTCGGAGTTCGATCGTGAGGTCTTCCGCCTGTACTACTGGAGAGGGTATTCACAAGAGGAGATTGAACAACAGCTGGCCACAACTGAAAAGAGAAATGCGTTGACGGAGTCACTTGAGCGAATTCAGGATGTCATTGTGGGTTCATCAACCGGTACGAGATCGGAGCCAACCATGATCCCATTTGATGAGCAGGACGCGGGTTTGGGCTCGAGCGAGTCGGATAGCGATTTCGCGGAGATGCTCGGCTGGTTGCAGCGATGGCTCGACGAACTCAGCGACCAGGACCGCATGATCATCAGATTGAAGTTCTGGGAAGATATGTCCGGAGCAGAGATTGCGGCAGCTATGCGGATTTCTCCGGAGCAACGTATCTATCCGCTGCTGCACAAGGCAATAGCCCGCTTGCGTGAACGAGCAATGCGAACGTACTCAGTGCGAAAGACGGGAGACTTATCCGTATAACATCAACAGAAGGAACTCCTGCGGGATGCATGTAACAGACGACAACATACTCCTGTACCTAGAGGATGAGCTTTCCCAGCTGGACAGAGTGCAGCTTGAAGCGCACGTTGGTCGCTGTAATGACTGTGCAACTCAATTCGCTGCGCTTGCCCGTTTGCCGGATGCGCTGAAACGGAATGTGCCGGTGCAGCTGAGTAACGAGGTGCTCAAGAGGGCCATTGGAATTGTTGGAGGCAGGGAATCGGGGAGCAGGTGGACCTTCAGGTTCTTCAACTCCCCCCTTCGTCTGGCGTTTGCAGGTGTGTCAGTCCTGGCAGTGGCGCTGACAACCTATCTCCTCATACCACGGCCGGAGCCTTTACAGTTTAGATCAACAGATGCCACAACTCCGATGCTCAGTCTGTTTCCGTTGGATGGAGCAACTGTGCGGGCAAAGTCCCCTGTTTTTCAGTGGTCTGCCGTCGTTCGGTCTTCCGCGTACAAATTCAGTCTGATGGATGAGAACGGCGTCAGTGTCTGGAATTGGGATATCCGCGACACTTCCCTTGTTCTTCCGTCGACAGTTGTGCTTATCCCTGGCAAGACATATCTTTGGAGAGTAGAGTCGTTCCTTGCTGATAAGACACTCGAACGCTCGGCACTCCATGTCTTTACGTACGCTCCTTCGCAATAGAACTCTCCTTTCCGTCCTTGCTGTCGCACTGGCAGTGGTTGTTCTGTTATATCTCACCGATTATCAACGCAAAACCTCATCGGCCCAAAACCTTCTTGCCAGTTGGAAACTCGATGAGGCCGAGTCAATACTCCGTTCTTTGGTGAATGATCATCCGTCATCGGTTGAAGCCCGCCGAATGTACGCGGAGTGCTTGTTCAAGCGAGGTGAACTGAAAAAAGCCCGCGATGAATACGTAGCTCTTCTCAGGTTTGACTCAGCCCAGGCGTCTTCCCACAAGCTCTCTCTTGCGTTTGTACATTTCTTCCTCGGCAATCTCGATACAGCATCCCAACTCACAAGCTCCGCAATGATTCGGGCCGCTGCCGACTCAACAACAATGGCCAGAGCTCTCAACGTGCTTGGACGCATCGCATTCAACAGAGCACAATATGATTCAGCGATTTTTTTCCAGCGTCGCAGCCTGATGCTGGCGCGGGGAAGTGGCGCGTCGCAAATCGAGGCCGACGCATTGCGCCAGATCGGAGTGCTGTACTGGTATAAGGGCAAACCTGATTCAGCTCGGTCCGCGTACTATGAGCCGGCCTTGAGTCTCTACAGAACGATCAATGACAAGATCGGTGAGGCTACCACGCTGAACAACATTGGCTTCGTTGGCGGTGGGTTGAAATATTACCTTGAGGCATTTGCCATCAGGAAAAAGATTGGCGACCAGATCGGCCTGGCTGACAGCTACTACTTCGTCTCCTCCGGGAGTTCCAGTCATTGGTTTGATCTGATGTATTCGTTCCGTAAGAAATCGCTTGAGCTCAGCAGACGCATTGGGTATAAGTGGGGGGAAGAAGTGGCGGCTCGCGCAGTTGAAGACATGGTTGTGTCGGTGCACGACTCAGTAATGTTCGATCCTCAAGTAGCAGGTTCAGGCGAGAGCGCATCCGGTGAACAAATCATTCAACGCATGAAGCGGAAGTCGTCGGAGCTGGCACGGGAAGGAAAGTGGAAGGAGGCTGTAGCCCTTCACGAACGAATCATCGCGATGTCCGACTCCATGGGATACTCGATCGGACTCGGTCAATCCTTGCAGCATTATATATCTGCGTTGCTACCGCTTGGGGAATACAAGAAGGCGGAGTCCGTTGCACGACGTCTCCAAAAGGTGTTGGCGAATGCCCCCCTGGAAACAGGTTTCACCCTCGCGGAAGTATACCTTGCGTCCGGACAACATGCGCAGGCTGCTGAATTGCTCACCTCGCTGACCAGACAACTCGACGAGGAGTATCTCTCCAGACTCAGGCAAGGAGATCTGAGCTTTCCGTTGGAGTCCGCGCACATGCTGACGTTTCGCTACACGATGTACAGCAAGTTGATGGATGCCCTCAAGCATCGGGGTTCGAAGGAAGAAATCTTTGGGTCGTTGGAACGCTTCCGCTCGCTCCCTCTCGGATTTGGAGTTGCGCCTGGCAATGGCGGCCTTTCCAGCGGCGATGAAAGCATCTGGCATCGCTATGTGCGCACGCT
>CAYHRX010000534.1:0-2719 GCA_964359075.1 uncultured Chitinophagales bacterium | reverse complement strand
ACGACCAATCCTGTCTATCAGGACACGGCAACCAAGTTTCTCGAACATTTCCTGTACATCGCAGGAGCAATGGCAAACATTGCAGGTGAAGGCATCAACCTGTGGGACAAAGAGGATGAGTTCTTCTATGACGTCCTGCACCTTCCACACGGGGAGCATATTCCACTCAAAGTACGGTCGATGGTTGGACTGATTCCCCTCTTCGCCGTGGAAGTGCTTGACCCCGACCTTTTGGAAAAGGTCCCAGACTTCAACCGCCATATGGAGTGGTTCCTGAACTATCGCCCCGATCTTGCAGGCTTGATCTCGCGATGGCGTGATGTTGGCATGAAGGAGCGCAAGCTGTTTTCACTGCTGCGCGGACACAGGATGAAGAGGCTCTTGAAGCGTATGCTTGATGAGAGCGAGTTCCTTTCGGAGTATGGTGTGCGGGCGCTTTCACGCCATCACAAAGACAACCCGTATCTCTTTCACTCCGACGGTGAAGTATTCTCCGTGACCTATCAACCCGGCGAGTCGGATTCAGGCCTCTTCGGGGGCAACTCGAACTGGCGTGGTCCGATCTGGCTCCCGGTGAACTTCCTCATCATTGAGTCACTGCAACGATTCCACCATTACTACGGCGATGATTTCAAGGTTGAATACCCGACCGGCTCGGGCAACTTCCTCACTATCAACGACATTGCAGATAAGCTCACCCGTCGATTGACGAAGATCTTCTTGAAAGATGAAAATGGAAGGCGACCGGTATACGGGTTAGATGAGAAGATGCAGACTGATCCGCACTTCCGAGACTACGTATTATTCCATGAATACTTTCATGGTGAAACCGGTCGCGGGCTTGGAGCATCGCATCAAACTGGTTGGACGGGGCTGGTTGCAAAACTGTTGCATCCTCGAGGGAAAAGACATCCTTGATTCTTCTGATATTGTTGGGTAGCTTCGACTGGTTGAGGTTCATTTCCTCATAGACAATGACTGAGTTCTCACATGTATTTCGGTAAACTACTTTCCACCGTCCTTCTGGTGCTGCTATCGGTCTACGCGCAAGCCCAGACCTTTCAGGACTTCATCACCAGAGTCAATGCTGCGCCTGATTCTCAACGCACCGCAATCGTTGACAGCTTCATGAACGCGGTTGGCATCCTGCCGCTGCGGGAACGCGACACAACCTGTCATTTCATCTATCGAGGTTCGGCAACGAGTGTAACCGTGCCGGGCGATGCGAACGGCTGGAACATGAACTCGTTCCCGATGTCGCGCCTCTCCACAACCGATCTGTGGTATCACACCCGATCGTTTGAATCCGACGCTCGCCTTGATTACAAGTTCGTGCTCAATGGGAGCACCTGGATTCTCGATCCCAGAAACCCGTACACCGTGAACGGAGGATTTGGCCCCAACTCGGAGTTGAGGATGCCAGCATACATCCCGGCTCCCGAAATCCAGTACTACGCAAACATTCCACATGGGACGTTGTGGGATACGACATTCTACAGCGTCAACCTTGGGAACGCCCGCACAATCCGCATTTACACACCGCCCGGCTATGGAAGCTCAACGGACAGCTTCGGCGTCATCCTCTTTCACGATGGCCTTGAGTACGTCACGCTCGCCCAGGCGAACAACGTCATCGACTACCTGATCTGGCAGAACCGGATCAAACCGATCATTGCTGTTTTCGTCCCGCCGGTCAATCGTACGGCGGAGTACGCGGGAGGACAGATGACCCAGTTCTCCGCATTCATCGTCAACGAGTTGATGCCTTACGTGGACTCAAGGTTCAGGACGAGACGGCATCCCGCGGCTCGTGCAACACTTGGGGCTTCAAACGGCGGGAACATTGCTCTCTGGCTCGGACTAAACTACTCCAGCGTCTTCGGCAACGTGGCGGCGCAGTCGAGTAACATCATCGGTTCCATTTCGTCGGGTTTTCAAAATGGACCGAGGCTGAATCTCAGACTCTATCTTGATCTTGGAACGTACGACATCGCCCAGCTCATACCTTTGGTTCGCAACTTCATCCCAATCCTGCAATCGAGGGGTTATGTGTATCAGTACCGCGAGTATCATGAGGGGCATAGCTGGGGAAACTGGCGTGCTCATGTGGACAACGCACTTGACATGTTCTTCCCGTCAACGCCGGTTCAAGTTGGGGAGAGAGGGAGTGGACCAGTTGGATTTAGATTAGAACAGAACTACCCGAACCCGTTCAACCCAAGAACGAATGTCAGATTTCGGATTTCTGATTTCGGATTTGTTACGCTCAAGGTGTATGATGTGCTTGGCAGGGAAGTCGCAACGCTGGTGAATGAAGAAAAGCCGTCGGGAAGTTATGAGGTTATGTTCGATGCAAAGAATCTCGCGAGCAGCCTTTACATTTATAGATTGTCCTCAGGCTCGGATGTTCAAACGAAAAAGATGCTGCTCTTGTGGTGATGTCTTCCGGTTCATATTGCAGAATCTGAAAGTCCCGCGGGCGTTCGCGGGACTTTTTGTTGTTTCGAGTGCAACTCCGCTACCGTTTCGTTCGTATTTTGTGTCAGGCATTCGGATTCCATCATCCCATTTTCTCTAAAGACTGATTCCCTTGAAACCCAGTTTGATCATTACCCTCTTAGTTCTGTCCTCATTCATCGCTCTTGCTCAAACATCTCTTACAGACGGCATCAAGCTCGTCGAAGCGAAGAAGTTCGATGAGGCGAGGAAGCTATTTGAA
>CAYHRX010000533.1:0-2753 GCA_964359075.1 uncultured Chitinophagales bacterium | reverse complement strand
CTGTGGTGACTGGGACGATTCAGGTCAATGACGGCGCATGGCATCTTGCTGCGCTGGTGCGCGACCGGGCAGCTCGGAAGCTCTTCCTTTACGTCGATGGTCTCCCCGCAACACGGCCGCTCGACGATCATTTCCCCTACGCACTTGCAAGCACATTGCCGCTGAACATCGGATACTGGGCAGCACTGGGCGGGGTGGAGTTCTTCAACGGTACGCTCGATGAAATCCGCATTTCAAAAGTCACCCGTCATCCAGTCACCATCACCAGTGACACCGTTGGCCTGTGGCATCTCGATGAGGTCTCCGGACCGAATGTGTTTGACTCCTCACCCTACCACAATAATGGTACTGCCTACGGGGCAACGATTGTTCCCAGCAGGTTTGGGAACGCGCGCCATTTCAGCGGTCACGACTACATCTCCGTGCCGAACCCGATGAACGGCTCGTTCAACTTCAGTCCCACGCAAAGCTTCACCATTGAAGCCTGGTTCAGGACAACCGCCGCCGACACGGGCGAGATTGTCAGGCGCGGACTTGCCCCTGTCCCCGGGTATCTGTTGAGGGTTTTCCGCGGACACGTACAGGGAGTCATCGGCGACCGGGAAGACATGCCGCCACCCAGCATGCTGCTGAGAATTACCAGCACGCAGCTTTACAACGACGGCAACTGGCACCATACTGCACTAATCCGCGACCGGGCATTGGGGAAACTTTTCCTGTATGTTGACGGCATTCAGGCTGCGACGCCGCTCAACGACAACTTCACGCTCCCGATCACCAACGACCGACCGTTGATGATGGGGCGATGGGAGAACCTCAGCTACCCCACATACTTCAGGGGCGATATTGACGAGGTGAAGATATTCCGTGGGGTGAGACATCCGGGTGGGTTCTTTGCGCCTGATATCCGCGTCTCGCCATTAAGCATGGATTTTGGACCCGTGGTTGTAGGTACAACTGCGCAGGAGACGCTGGAGATACTGAACGCCGGCTCAAGGGACACGTTGAGAGTAACAAGCATCACGTCAAACAATCCCGTCTTCTCATCCAGCGCAACGTCAGTTGTTGTACCTCCCGGTGCGGTGCGAACAGTTCAAGTCCGGTACTTGCCGACCGCGGCCCGGACGGATACCGGTTCACTCAGCGTCAACAGCAACGATCCGAACAAGCCGACAGTTCGAGTTACGCTACGAGGCAGGGGCATTCAACTGCTCGCAGCACCCATCATCAGCTCGATAAGAGACATTCCCAATGATCAGGGAAAGCAAGTCCGCGTAATATGGTACCGCAGCATCTACGACGGCATTGTCGATTCGCTCCACATTGCAACCTACAACCTGTGGCGGCGTGTCGAAGGCGGGCTTGCACTATTGCCGTCACCGTATCCGCCTGAGGGAACGACATTCGCACTGAACGGTCACACCTACCTGTATGCGAACAGCGAGCTGTGGGACTTCATCGTCACTGTGCCGGCGGTTCAGTTCCAGCAGTACGCGTATGTGGCCCCGACACTGTATGATTCATCTGCACACCGTGGAAATTATTGGACGACATTCCGCGTATCGGCGCATACAACAACGGGGAGGCTGTTCTTCTCCGCGCCCGATAGCGGCTACTCGATTGATAACCTGCCGCCTCATCCGCCAATGAACTTGTCAGGGAATCGGATTGCAGGGGGCGTCCGTCTAACATGGGAGGCGCCGCCGGATCCTGATATCAGGCACTATGTTGTGCACCGATCTTCGCAAGCGAACTTCATCCCGTCATTGCAAACATTGATCAGCAGCCCAAGCACCACAACCTATACAGATGAACAGATCGGGGGTCTGTCTGCAGTCTATTATAGGCTCGCGACGATCGACTCTGCCGGGAACCGGAGTGAGTATTCCGAAGAAGTCGGACTGATACTCACGGGAGCCGGTGGTAATGGCACCATCCCAACAAACTTCGTCCTGTACCAGAACTATCCTAACCCGTTCAACCCAGAGACGATCATCACGTATGATGTTCCATCAGAAACTCACGTGACGATTTCCATCTACGACCTGAGTGGCCGCGAAACAGCAAGATTAGCAGATGAAATTAAGCGAGCGGGTTCATACAGAGTGAGCTGGAGGCCAGAGAACATTGCAACAGGTATTTACCTTTGCCGAATCCGTGCGGCAGGGTTTCTAGCTGTAAGGAAAATCATGTATTTGAAGTAACGCCAAGTGAATGTGTTTCAGACCTATGAAAGGAGGAACACATGAAGTACTTCATTGTCACCTTATTGTTGTTGTGCACTCTACCGATGGACTCCTTTGGGCAGATCACTTGGCAAAGACATGCAAACAATCCTGTCCTCCCGGCCTGGTCAGGTGCTTTGGATGATCCAAGCAGGTATAGATATGTGTATACACCGTCGGTTCTAGCTATTCCATCAGCGGGAACTGCTGATCAGGCGAGTTACAAGATGTGGTTTTCCTCCGGAGCACTCGGATCATCACATTTTGCCCTCTCGTATGCGATCTCCTCAAACGGAACTGACTGGTTTCTCTATGCAAGGAACCCTGTGTTGTCGGTTGGGCCGCCGGGTTCCTTTGACAGCCAGTGGATTGTGGCTCCGTATGTAATGAGGATAGGGAACGAATATCGATTGTACTTTACCGGGAGCGACAACTCACACTGGCAGATGGGTATCGCCACTTCATCCGATGGAATAAAATGGGCTAAGTACCCCGGCAACCCAATACTTACGGTGGTTCCTAATTCCT
>CAYHRX010000532.1:0-2758 GCA_964359075.1 uncultured Chitinophagales bacterium | reverse complement strand
CGTTGAATGACGACTACAACCTTCAAGCACAACTTGCCCTCCCCTTGCGCAACCGCGAGATCAACGTCGATGGATTGACGAGGAGTATCTCTCTCGCGATCGGATTCACCTATCTCTTCTAGTCTTTTTGAAGTATGAAGAATATTCTCGTTACGGGCGGAACGGGTTTCATCGGATCAAACCTCACTCAAAAACTCCTCGCCGAAGGGTACAACGTCACAATCTTTCGCCGTGAAACTTCCAACCTTTCCGGAATTAACGGGATCGATGTCGAGCACAGGATTGGCGACGTACGGGACAAGGAGTCGATCCGGAAGGCGATGGAGGGGTGTGACACGGTTTTCCACACAGCTGCGACTGTCTCGTTCTGGCGGAAAAAAAGGGATCTGATCTATGAAGTCAACGTCATCGGCACTCGCAATGTCGCGGAAGCTGCGCTGGAAGTGGGTGTCGAGCGACTTGTCTACACAAGTTCGGTGGCAGCTTTCGGGTACAGGACAGACGGAAAACCTACAGACGAAACGACGGAATTCAACTGGGGCCCTCTGAACATTCCGTACAAGAATTCAAAGTATGAGGCAGAGCAAGAAATCCTGAAGGCCGTCCAAAAGGGTCTTCACGCCGTGATCGTGAACCCGACAGTGGTGATCGGGGCCAGGGATCTTCATTTCCACGGAGGACAGCTCATTCGCGATGTCAAGCGTGGGCTTGCACCGCTTTATCTTGACTCCTGGATAAATGTTGTATATGTCGGCGACGTTGTGTTCGGACATATTCAGGCAGCGAAGAAAGGACGAGTGGGTGAGAGATATATTCTCTGTGGCGAGAACCTCAAGACGAAAGATGCATTTGAACGCACAGCGAAAATTGTCGGAGGACTTAGGCCGAAAATAAGAGTGCCCTTCCTCTTTGCGAAGGCGGCAGCGCGAATCTGCGACCTCATTGCCGCTGTGACGAATACAAAACCACTTCTTACGCCGGAACTCATCGCCGCTGCACAGTACGAGAACTCCTACACAGCTGAGAAGGCGATGAGAGAACTGGATTACCGGATTACTCCGTTCGAAGTCGCAGTTCGGGAAGCCTACGAGTGGTATGTTGAGCATGGGATGATATGAGATGTGGGGTTTGAGGTTTGGGTTTTGAGATACAGTAGCCGCCAGCCGACCTGTGTTCAGAAAAATCACCTCCTGACCTCCCCCCTCGAAATAAAAAAACGCCACCCCGACATAGTCGGGAGTGGCGCTTCGGATACCACCGACCTAGGCAGTCGTTTATCCAACAGTTCCTATCAACGTGGCATTCGGTGGATTTCCATTCGGACTCGTGACACTGATGACCACGGTGACAGGGATACTCGTTGGAACCCCGCCAACGGTCTGATCGACAACTTGGAACGAGAATCTCGTTGTGCCGGGTCCTTTAGCTTGTGTGTCGCCGAGCGTGATGCTGATGTCACCAGTTACACTCAAGTTGATCGTAGTGTTTGGCGGCGGGGTGTATTGAAGCGTCACGGTGATGATCGTCCCCCCGGCAAGTGGATTTCCGTTTTGATCAGACACGGTGAAATTGATCGGCCCCGAAGTCCCGCCTGTCGGTACAGCGAAGGATGTGGGATTGACATCCGAAATCTGCGAGATCCCAGAAAACAACACCACTGTTGTATCGGTCACGGTTTCGCCGTGCTCTCCCACGGTGCTTGCTGACACACGAGCAAAACCAGGTCCCAGCAAAGGATCGTTGGGTCGCGGGTTGCCGGATCGGAGAGTTGCGGTGGCAACTCCATCATTGCTCGTGTAGGCGGTCAACGGCACGTTAATTGTCCCACCAGTGGTTCTGAAGTACACCGCAGTCCCAGGTCTTACGGGGTTGCTGTACTTGTCTCCGGCGATGACAGTGATCCTATTCGTCAGGTTGAGGATATTGTACCCCGGGAAGTTTAGCTTATCCGAGCCAATCGAGAAGTGTGCTTGGTCTGGGAATCCCCCGAATATGTTGACGATGACTGGAGCTGAGCGGATAGTCCGGGAACCGACAATCGTCTGCGCCACAATTTGGACGACACCAGCCTTGATGCCAGAACTAAGGGTAGTCTGCACCCGTCCAGTAGAGCCTTGAGTCAATGCTGAAGTCGGAGCAACGTACTCACCACCGCCTGGACCACTCTGGATGAAGAAGGATACGTTCGCCTGATGAGCCTGATCAACTGGAACTCCAAGCGAGTCACGGACTTCAAACGTGAGAAGAGTCGTCTCATCAGCGCCCACTTCCCTCACTGAGATGGCATTCAAGCTTGCTTGAATCAAAGCGATCGCCGCTGCTGAACCGGTTCCACCCCCACCTGAGATGTTCGGCCCGAGGAGGGTCCCCGTCAAGATATAAGATTTGTTTCCATTATTCGGGCTATTAACCGAGATCGTCATAGACAATTGTTTATTTCCTTCATTGTCGAGCGGCTTTGTATCAGTCAATGTGAAAGAGAATCGCGTGTATTTGTCCTTATCCTGCATGTCGGGAAGCACAACATTGATGTCGCCGTTAAGCCTCACATCATTCGAGCCTGTTACGGTTACAGTGATTGATGTACCTGCAGTTAATTGGTTTCCTTTCTGATCAGCAACTGTGTAATCGAAGCGCAGTGAGCCGCCATCAGGAAGTGTGAAGCCCGATGTAGGGCCGACCACCGTGATGGTTGTCGTCTCTGAAAACACCACTATCAGGCTGCCGCTTACGGTATGACCCGAGCCATCCACTGTGG
>CAYHRX010000531.1:1708-2759 GCA_964359075.1 uncultured Chitinophagales bacterium | reverse complement strand
AAGCAGATCGGCAACGCCGTGTTGAAGAAGTAGTCCACAAGCGTCGTCTCAGGTGGTGCGGGACTTCCAGAGTTCCCTACGAAGACTCCCACAGAAGTCACGGTTAGAGGATGTGAGAAAGTTGTACCGGTGGTGAACGTCGTCCCGTCGTAAGAGTAGAATTCAGTCCACTGATCACCCTGTCGTTTCACTCGCAAGTACAGCGGCTGAACACCCTTTCCCGTAATGACCGCGTCGGTCCTTATCGTGGGCGTTCCATTGACGAATGTTGCAGCAAACAGTTTGGTGCTTGCGCCGTCACACACGAAATCGAGGCGGATGAAGTTGGTGCTATTGGCTTGAACAAGAATTCCCTGGAATTCATACCCTGAATCCAACGCCGATTCAAATTTTGCCTCAACCTCAAAGTCGGTGTTATTAGCGGGCTGCATGACCCTGGGTGCAAAGTTGCCGCTGGACCAGACATCGTGTGCGGTTCCGCTTGGTACACGGATCGAGAGTCTCGCATTCTGTGTCCCCGTCCCAGTCATTGACAACACGGCATCGCCGAGAGGGTTGGTGAAAGTCCACAATGATGTGTTCAAACTGGAGGAGTTGAAATCGTCTGAAACGATTGACGATCCTGGGGCCGAAGAGGTGACCGAAAGTATGGCAGTGTTACTTGTGTCTTTTCCAACTGAGTTTGATACGATACTGCGGAATGTCGACCCGCTGTCAGCAGCAACGGTTGCCGGTGTCGTATATGATGAGCTTGTGGCACCACTAAGGTCGGAGTTGTTCTTCTGCCATTGATACGAAAGCGGTGGCGTTCCCGTCGCTTCAACAGTGAATGTCGCCGTCTGCCCAACAACAACAGTCTTGTTGACTGGGTCAGTGGTTACTGTGGGAGGAGCGGGACCATCCTCAGGGTCAATCCGCGAGGAATTATTGAAGAAATAGTCTACAAGACAATTAAGAGCAGGCACCGTCCCGCCTGCGTTACCAGCAAAGAGTCCGACAGCCGTACCGTTAAGGACGTATGTAAAGGCAGCAATATTCGTGAACTGTACCC
>CAYHRX010000531.1:0-1698 GCA_964359075.1 uncultured Chitinophagales bacterium | reverse complement strand
ACCCCGTCGAAGGAATAGAACAACGACCACTGATCGCCGCTGCGTTTCACTCGGAGGTATAACGGCTGAACACCCGTGCCTCCGATGCTGGAGTTGGTTTGTATTGTTGGATTGCCACTAGAAAATGTTGCTGCAAAGGCGAAAATGTTTGAGCCGTTTGTGGTGAAATCGAAGCGAATGTAGTTGTTGCTGTTCGCCTCTACCAAGATGCCCTGGAATTGGTACTGAGACGTGAGCGCAGACTCAAACTTGGCCTCGACTTCGAAATCCGTGTTGACAACCTGCTGCATAACCCTGGGCGCGAAGTTGCCTCCAGTCCATGCATCATGAGAAGTTCCCCCTGGAATGTTGATGGACAACCGGGCATTCTGAGTGCCAGCTCCAGTAATTGTCGCCGAGGCATCTCCTTGTGGATTTGTAAACGTCCAGAGAGAAGTGTTCAACGGCGTCGCTCTGAAATCATCGGAGACAATACCGCTTGGGAGTGCTTCGGCTACACCCGACCACGCTGCAAGGTCTCTCCATGCGTTATCGATGATTGTGGAAGCGCTTGTCGTATCCTCGCCGAAACCGATTGTGAGATGCGCTGGAGCGGCAGTCAGATACCTTGTACAACACGGGTACTGCCGGCCAAACCCGAAGACCGTCATGTTGTTTTCTAGCTGCCAGAATTGATCTGAGAGATTATCGTCCTCGTGGTGTGCTAAGAAGAGAAATCTGTTCATTGCGGGGTCGCCAAAATACACCCACTCCGGCCCAGGAATATCTCCAACGAAAACCTGGTTGTCCGTCATTCGCTGACCGAAAGAGGTCTTCCAGTAGTCCGTAGCAGGATTGAATGAGCCGCCAGGCGTCCCTTCGTATAAGATCCAGTATTCCGCCCCCGCTTCCTGCAGAGTCATTGTCGCATAGCGAGGATAGAATTCCCAAGTTGCCTTATATTTCCCATCTGTAGTCTGGGAGGAAATGGTGGCTCTGATCGGGCCTTGACCGAGAAGTGTGCTCGTTGAATTCGTGTATCCCGGATGTGCCCAGTCTCCCATATTGGGAATCCCGCGGAAGGTCCCCGCAGACCCGCCGGTCTGGTTATATCCAATCCAGTCGTTCGAGTTGACATCCCTCATCGCGGCAAGACCGGCGCCTTGCTTATGGTACAAGTATGTTGCACTCGTAGTTGCGATCTGGTAGCTCGACTGACCCTGGTAACTTACGTTGTCCGTAAGACTCACTTGCGCGGGGAAAGATGAGGCAGTAAAGCCACTTCGAGTGTCGAAGTAAACATGATAAAACCGTGAAGCGTTTGCCGCGGTCGTTCCCTTGAGCAAGAAAACGAGTGTGCCACTGGCATTCGTGCTATCATTATAACTCGGATCAGGATCGAACTGGAACGTTACTGTCGAGTCGATCAGGGTGCCGGTATTCGTCACCTCGACCACACGAAGCGAGTTCTTATTGAACTTACCTGTACCCCCAACGGAATTCAGCAACGAAGTGAAATTGATCAATATGCTGACTGGCTTGTCAGTCCGCTGATGTCCTGAGCCGTTGGTGTTGATCGGGACGCGAAACCGCCATCCCCTATTCCACCAATTCGTTAGGGCACCCCCAGAGACGCTAAGTATTGCTGAGTTGCTCGGAGTGGATCCAACTGAGTTGCTGACGATACAGCGGAAGGTAGAACCATTATCCCCCAACGCA
>CAYHRX010000530.1:0-2765 GCA_964359075.1 uncultured Chitinophagales bacterium | reverse complement strand
CACTTCCTTGAGAATCAGTGCATACGCACCACCGCTGGCAGGATTTGTTGAAAGACCCAGTATGTCGACTTGAACCTTATCCACTGCACGCTCCACTCTTGATATCGTCTATTTGCCCAATGTCGCTTTCAGCTGCTCGGTCAGTTCCGGTAGAACCTCAAACACATCCCCAACGATTCCATAATCAGCAACCTGGAAGATCGGCGCATCTTTGTCCTTGTTGATAGCAACAATAAACTTGGATGAGGACATCCCCGCAAGGTGCTGCACTGCGCCGGAGATGCCACAGGCAACATACATTGTCGGGGATACTGTTTTCCCTGTCTGTCCCACTTGCTCATCGTGAGGTCGCCACCCTGCATCGACCACTGCACGCGAAGCACCCACGCCAGCCCCCAGGACATCTGCGAGGCTTTCGACAAGGTGGAAATTCTCGGGCCCCTTCATTCCACGCCCACCGGAAACAACGATGTCTGCCTCCGTAACGTCCGGACGTCCCGCCGCAACTTTGACTTCCTTCACGACACTTCCAAAATCGTTTGCCTCAAGAGCAATTTCCATCCTCTCAACTCTTGCCACACCATCATTGGCCGCGCCAGCAGAGAACACATTCGGCCGGAGCGTGAACACCTTCGTTGCCGTCTTGATCTTCACATCAATCATTGCTTTGCCGGCAAACACCGGGCGAGTGGCGATGACATCTCCCCCTTCAACCTTCAGAGCTACGCAGTCGGCAGCAAGTCCGGCAGCAAGCTTTACTGCAACCCTCGGCGCGATATCCTTGCCCATTTGACTGGCGGGAAGAAACACGAACTGTGCTCCTTCCTTCCTGGCAACTTCAGCAATGACTTTTGAGAATGCCGTGTTCGAGTGCTGGGCGAGTTTCGGATCGTCCACCACAACCACGCGGGCTGCCCCATACCCGCCAAGGACTCCAGCAATTCCTTCGACGCCGCTCCCGATCACGAGCGCCACACATTCGGCGCCAAGCTGATCGGCTGTGGCTCTTGCAGCTTTTACGGTTTCGAATGATGATTTCTTGAGCCTACTATCACGCTGCTCGGCAAATGCTAGTATCTTCATTGGATTCGGTTCGAATTCTGTGTGGGGGATTAGATTACCTTGGCTTCTTCATGGAGGAGGCGGATGAGTTCTGCCACCGCTGCTTTGCCGATGCCAAGGATCTTCCCGGCACCTTTCGACGGCGGTTTCCTCATCTGCAGGGTCTCAACACGGAGTTCAGCCGTTGCTGCGGGCTTCTCTTCCATTGGCTTGCTCTTCGCCGCCATGATTCCTTTCAGCGACGGATACCGCGGTTCATTCAACCCCTTCTGAGCGAGGAACACCGCCGGCAACTTCGTCTCAACAACTTCGTGTCCGCCTTCAATCTCTCGCTCGCATACCACTTTGCCCTCCTGGATTTCCATCTTCACCACCACTGCAACCGACGGCATTCCCAGCATCTCGGCGACAAGTGTCCCCACCTGTGCATCGTCATAGTCAATGGACTGCTTCCCGAACAGGACGACATCAGGAGAGCGCTGCTTGATCTCTTCGGCAAGCCCGAACGCGACACCGTAGGAGTCGCGCACGCCATCATCCTTAAGCAGGACGGCCTTGTCAACACCCATCGCCAGCGCTTTGCGAAGTGTTTCCTTGTGAGCGTCGTTGCCAAGACTAATCACGACGGCTTCGCCCTTAAACTTCTCGCGCATCCTCAGACCTTCTTCAATGGCAACTTCATCATACGGACTGAGCATGTAATTGACGCCAGCCTTGTCAATTGTAATGTTGTCGGCAGCTATCTTGATTTTGGTTTCCGTGTCGGGAACGTGGTTAATGCAGACGACGACTTTCATGGGAACTCAATTGGGAAGTGTGGATACTGTACGGTGAAATATAGCTACTCAGGATAAGAAATACAAGAATAGCTCTTTCACAAACCCGCGTGCTTTCCGATCTCACATTCAGAACATCTCACCGGCGAGCAGAAGAACTTGTACAACTGTATTCCTCCCTGCTGGTCGAGCGCCGAGGTGAAGCGAATCCTCTCTTTCAAGAGCTGCGTCTGGAGAAGTCGAGTGATGCTGTTCTCGTTGGCAAATGGGAGTGATTGCAGAACGTCATGTGCGTTGTTTCGTATTGCATGATCCTTAAACACGCGTGCATACAACAACACGACCGGCACGATGACATTCACGAGGAGATCATGCACGCGTTCTGGACCAATCGAGATGCCTTTGCCACGCGATTTCTGAACGAGGTTGTAGTTGTGCTTCCAGAACGCGTCTGGCTCAAACCGGAACAAACGGCCACACGCTTCTCTCCTCTGTTTTGAGGAGAGCGACTCATTCTTGAATACACCGATCAGTGTTCGGAGCCCTTCTTCCGCAAAGAGTGTGGGGAGGAGGAAACACATGGACGCCAGGCGTGCCGTGGGAAAGTTGCTCGGTCTGAGCCGGAAGAAGAGCCAATCACCGGAGTGCAGTATCCGACCCTTGAATGAAAGACGCAGTGCCTTCCACTGTTTCCGCAAGCCATGAACATATGCCTTGCACTCCTGATCCTGTAGTGAACCTCGTGCAGGCAGCAGGCCGGCCGCACCAAAGAGCAGAGCCATCATTGCCGTGGTATCAGAGAATCCGTGCCGGCGAAGGAAGCTGAGTCGCATTGACTGCGCCAGGGCGAGAAACGGCTCAGCATTTTTCGAGTAGCCCATCGCCTCCATGATGCCCTCGTACAGCAACTGTTCCCACAGCGACCGG
>CAYHRX010000529.1:0-2765 GCA_964359075.1 uncultured Chitinophagales bacterium | reverse complement strand
CTCACAGTAAAATCCGCTCAGGGTGCAAACATTGTGAGCAATCCGGGGTTTGAGTCGGGGACGACTTCCTGGTTCTTCTACACGAACGGAGTGGGGAGTTTCACGGTGGTATCTCCCGGGGCCGTTGGGTCGCAGGCTGGGAAGGTGTCCATCACAACCCAGGGGACTAATGTTCAGCTGTATCAATTCAATATCGCGCTTCAGGCAAACACGCAGTATATGCTGAGCTTCAAGGCGTACTCAAATAGAGGGCATGATGTGGGAGTTAGTCTGCTGAAGCACGGCTCACCGTTTACAAATTATGGCTTGTCGAATCGAGCATTTGATTTGACGACGTCGTGGATGGAATATTCAGTACAGTTCACAACGTCAGGGTTCACGGGCACAGCGAATGATGCACGGTTAATGTTCTGGCTAGCTCCCTATGATGCCAACGGTGATCGATATTTCTTCGATGAGGTGGTGCTCGCAAAAGTCAACGTGTCTGTGCCACCTGCGATTACCACACACCCCTCGAGCCAGAGTGTGAGTGTGGGAGAAACAGCGACGTTTTCGGTGGTTGGGACGGGCGCGGCACCGTTGTCGTACCAGTGGAAGAGGAACGGACTCGACATCAATGGTGCGACAAGTGTCTCATACACGACTCCTCCAGTGACGATGTCGGACAGCGGGGCATCATACCGGTGTGTGGTGATCAATTCATTTGGGAGTGTAACAAGCAATGCGGCCATTTTGATGGTCACAGCCGGGACGACACCAACTATTACGATGCATCCTACAGATCAGGCAGTAACAGTGGGACAAACCGCGACATTCAGTGTTACCGCTACGGGAACGCCTCCACTGTCCTACCAGTGGCAAAAGAACAATGTAGACATTTCAGGAGCAACCAATGCTTCATACACCTCACCTGCAACAACGATGGCTGATAGTGGAGCAACGTTCCGGTGTGTGGTGACGAACTCAGCGGGCAGCGACACAAGCAATGCAGCGGTGTTGAGCGTGAATCCTGTTCTGCCGCCGAGTATCACCACGCAGCCGAGAGATACAACCGTCACAGTCGGTCAGACGGCGATGTTCAGCCTGGTGGCAACAGGGACGGCTCCGTTGTTCTATCAGTGGCAGAAGAATGGGGTGAATATCAGTGGAGCGACGAGTAGTTCATACACGACATCAACAGTGACGATGGCGGATAGTGGAGCGACGTTCCGGTGTGTAGTGAGGAACTCAGCGGGGAGTGTAACGAGTAATCTAGCAACGCTCACAGTAAAATCCGCTCAGGGTGCAAACATTGTGAGCAATCCGGGGTTTGAGTTGGGCACGGCTTCCTGGTTTTTCTACACGAGTGGAGGGGGGACATTCAGTGCATCACCTCCTGGAGCTGCCGGAGCACTGGCAGGGAAACTGGTGATCACGACTCAGGGAACGAACGTGCAACTCTTTCAGTCAGGCTTAATACTTGATGCCAACACGAAGTACCAGTTGAGCTTCTCTGCTTACTCAACGAGCGGGCACGATCTGGCTGCGTTCTTGCAGAGGCACGACGCGCCGTACACAAGCTATGGATTGAATGGCTACGTAGCAAGTCTCGCAACTGGCTGGCAGACGTTCTCGACGCAATTTACGACAAGTGGATTCAGCGGCACGGTAAGCAACGGACGTCTACGGTTCTGGTTTGCTCCCTACGCCACTGCGGGTGATGTTTATTACATCGACAACGTCGTGCTGGAGAAAGTGATGACCAGTGGCGCGATGCTTGCTCAGGGTGAGTCAAGTTCAACGGAGAATCTGCTTCCAACGCAGTACTCCCTCGGGCAGAACTATCCCAATCCGGTTAACCCATCGACAACAATTCGCTATGCACTCCCTGTCGCTTCTCACGTGACGCTGAAGGTGTTTAACTTGCTTGGACAGGAAGTGGCAGCGCTAGTGAAAGGGATTCAAGATGCAGGATTCAAGTCTGTCACCTTTGATGCAAGTGGTCTCCCGAGTGCTGTGTACTTCTACAAATTGCAGGCAGGGGATTTCGTCGAGACGAAGAGGCTCCTGGTTGTCAAGTAGTCTACGGCTGTCGTAGGCGGTGACACCGTGTAAGAAGTGGGTCACTGAGAGATCCCGCCGCTCAACACTCCGCGGAATCTTTCACCTCAGGTGAGTCATTGGCCCACTCAGGGCGGGTCGCAGACTCCGCTGCGGCGAGTCGTGCATTCGCCGGTTATGAATTGCAGGCCCGCCTAAGCTCAGGGAGCGTCGGCGGGCAGGCCCGCCCGTTTTTGTGTGTAAAACTCATTGCAAGTTCCAGTGGCTCATGAGAATACCCACAGGTCAGCGAGTCTTAGGTCCTTGTATTGTAAGGAAGAGGAGCTTGGAAGACTTGGATGTCTTAAACTATGCGACATGGTGATATTATTTTTGAGAAAGGGGCAATGTGTTCTGGATTATACTTATCTGTCTTTTGCCCTTTGTTGTATTGGCTTTCGTTTACTTCTCTGCGCGGCGAAAGTAATTGAACTCGTGAAATGAATTTCCTCTCTCGCGCGGGTACTTTTCCCTGAGTGGAAGGAAACCTCTCTCCCCAAGAAGTCAGACCTTTTGACTTTCTCCCGATTTTTTGTTACCTTTATTCCGCCTTTTTGATAAGCTTCGCATCTAGAACCTAAGGAGTCTTGTATGTATGCCGTCGTCGAAATTGCGGGAAAGCAGTTCAAAGTAGCTCCTTCGGAGAAGATCAAAGTCCCTCTGCTCAGTGCAGAAGTTGGACAAGA
>CAYHRX010000528.1:0-2766 GCA_964359075.1 uncultured Chitinophagales bacterium | reverse complement strand
CTCCAGCTCCACGGTCATCCAGTTGTTTCGCTCGTAGTATGAGATCTCGGCCAGCTCGCCGCCACACGAAGACACGATGCATATTTTCACGTCCAGTGTGTACACCCTGCCGGTAGCTTTGTCGTTTGACGGCCCCATCATCGCCTCCCTCGCATTCGGCGTTCAACCCACAACAAACCGATAATTGTCTTTGCGTCTTTGATCTCTCCCGATTCCACCATCTCAAGTGCGTCACTGAGCAGCATCGGCTGAACCGTCATGCTGAACTCACCTTCTTCACGCTTGTGCCCACGGGGAGATTCGCTCAGCCCGGCTGCAAGAAAGATATGCAGCTGCTCATCGCAGAACCCGGGAGTCGTGTAGATGGAGGTAAGATGTTCAAACGAGCTTGCAGTATATCCTGTTTCTTCCTCGAGCTCTCGTGCTGCCGCAGCCTTTGGGTCCTCGCCCACACCCAACTTGCCTGCCGGCAACTCGTAGATGTGCTTCCCGAATGGGTACCGGAGTTGCTTCACGAGAAGCACCCGCCCATCATCAAACATCGGCACTGTGACTGCACCACCAGGATGATGAGCAATCTCTCTGACGCCTTTATTGCCAGACGGGTATTCCACCTGATCGACGATCAAGTCAAACACCTTCCCGCTATACAACACCTGCCTGCTGATACGTTTCAGTTCCATCAGGCATCTGCGTTCACGTGGACGACGCGCTGCGGGAAGGGAATTTCAACACCCTCTTTCTGGAGAGCGAGGTAGATTTGTTCGCGCAAGGATGTTTCGGCAGGATACCTTTTCATGTAGTCGGCACTTACGGCTACGAGTGTGAACTCGATGGACGAGTCATTCATCGCGGTGAAATGAACCTCAGGCGCGGGATCAGCCAGGATATCCGGATGCGTGCGGACTGCTTCAAGCAAAAGACGCCGCACCTTTGCCGGTTCGGTACCGTACGCCACATTCACTTTCAGTTGCATACGCATCTGGTTGTGGGGATAGGCATAGTTCACAATCCGACTCTTGACAAGCTCGGCATTGGGGATAATGATAAGGTTGCTGTCGAAGTTCAATAGCTTGGTGGAACGAAGACCGATGGAATGTACATCCCCAACCTGGCCGGTTGCCAGCTCAATCCGGTCGCCCACCCGGAACGGTCGATCCACGAGAATCACAAACCCGGCGATCATATTCGCCAGTGTATCCTGAGCGGCCAACGCCACAGCAAGCGACCCGACGCCGAGCGACACCAGCAAGCTGCCGATGTTGATGCCGAAATGATCGAGGAGGATGATGACCGCAACCATCCCAACAAGGATGTTCACCACCTTGCTGGTGAGTGGACCGAGCGTCATCTTCAGGTCGCTGGCGCCTTCAGCGGAGAGCGTGTCCAGGTACCAGTCGATGATTACTCTGAGGACAGTCAGGATGATCTTGACGACAAGAATAACGACGACGACATACAGGATCGCGTCGCTGTAGTCGAGTATCTGGTTGATAGTGAGGTCCGAAGGATGGGCACCCTTGCGGATTTCCCGCACGGCCACGTGCAAGCCGATGACAATCATGAGCGGCTTCACGTGTGCGAGGACTACTTCGAGGATTCTATCATCAAGAACGGTCTTGGTTTTGGCAAAGATCTTCTTGCCCATGAAACGCAGGAACATCCTTGCCCCACGCGAAAGCACGTAGAAAGCCCCAACGATGATTGCCGCCACCACAACGCGCATCAGCAGCTCACTCCCGAATACGTCTTTCAACCAATCCATCATACTCCGCTGTTATTTGTTTCCCCGACTTCCCGGCTTCTCCACTGGGATTCCCTGCTTGCACATCGGGCATACTTCGGGCTTGTATGTCACTACGTCCATCTGGAGAACTGAATGCTGCATTCCACCATCTGCCAGGTCAAACTTCACCCTCCCTCCACTCCGATCAACGATATAGCCAACACCCACCGGGACTCCGCCCAGTTCTTTGACAATCTTCATGACTTCAAAGACAGAGCCTCCGGTCGTCACCACATCTTCACACACCAGCGCACGCTCACTCTTTCGAATCTCAAACCCACGACGGAGCTGCATCACGCCGTCCTTCCGCTCGGTGAACATCGTGCGGATACCGAGCTGGCGGCCAACTTCCTGGCCAACCACAATGCCACCCATCGCAGGCGCAATCACTACATCAAGTGGTTGTGTGCTAAAGTGTGAAGCTATATCGGTGCAGAGTGTTGTTGCATGTCGCGGGTACTGGAGGACTTTGGCGCACTGGAAATACTGGTTACTATGCAGGCCTGAGGTGAGCTGGAAGTGTCCTTCAAGCAGCGCGCCGGACTCTTTGAAGATGGAAAAAACCTGTTGACGATCCATGAAGCTGTTAGGAGGAAAAAAGGGTGCTGACAGAGTTGATTTGCCAGCACCAATATAGAGAAATCAGAGTTGAGTATCAAAGCGTGAAGCGGAAGCCTCCACGCACGAACGTTGCAACACCAAGGTCGGGATCGTTGTGCACGTAGTTGGTTTTTGCCTCCATCTCAAAGGCCAGCCAGTGGACGATGTAGACATCTGCACCCACGGCAAGACCGAATGTCAGTCGAGTCCTTGCGGGGATGCTGTAGTATGAGATGCGAACGCTATCGATGACATCGCCGTAGATTGCCTCGGTCGCGTGTGTTGCACCAACGGTTGTCCCAACGTATGGCGAAAAGCGCATCGAGGGGAAGAGCACGCACTTCATGGCAAGGTACACGTTGGCGATGACCAGGTCGGTC
>CAYHRX010000527.1:0-2789 GCA_964359075.1 uncultured Chitinophagales bacterium | reverse complement strand
CGCGTGCCGCTCACCAACGCCTTTCAACGCAGTCTGCACCTCATCAGAAGCAAGCACCGTCGAGCCATCGACGCCGCGATATCCCACTAACATGACATCATGATTCTCCAGCAGCTCGGCGATGGGGCGGTACCTCATGTTGGAAAGCCCCGGCCCACCGTTGAGCCAAAAGATTGGCTCTCGTGGCGTCGGGTTGGCTGAATGGATTCGAAAGACGGGAAGAGATATCCTGCGAGAGAGCGAATCCGCGGGGTTTTCCGTGACGACCACGAAGCCTTCGTCGGCGTTGAATGTGCGTGAGGCAACCGTCGCTGTGGTGGGCATCAGAACGAGCTGACCCGGTCGGAGAGCTGCGGTAAGTTGGTCAACAGCCTTACCGCCGGTGCATCCAATAAGGGCCGAACAGCTAACCGTCGCAAGAAGCACCAGACGAGAGAGCAGACTCGCATTCACCATGTGCAGTCCGGAAATTACATCTCCTATACGTTGACACCAAAATACTGTTTCAGCACATGGGCGAACTCCTGACTGTTGGTGATCGGAAACTCAGTTCTGTTGCCGCCCTCGGTAGTTATCACCTTGTCGTCGGTGAGCGTGATCCTCCCATGTGTTGTGGCAAGTGAGCACAAGCGTTTCCTTTTGAAATAAGACTCACTAGAGGTCTGTTGATAGGTGCACATCTCTGTGAAGTCATCCAGGACTTGCTCTCTGGTCGTGAAGATATACTGTGGCACGAAGATGGCCTCCTCAGTGGAGTATTTCGAAACACGAACATACTGACTGTCATGGTTCTCAATGAGGAACTGACCATTTCTGTCTGCCTGCAGTGCGTTCAGGACAAAACGGAGCGGACGCATGGTGAAGTCGCCGAACCCAACATCGGTGAGCCAGGTGTCGTCGTCAATGTCGACAAGGATGGCCAGGTGGTCAAACTCAGGGCCGTATTTGCCGAGGTTTCCGTCGTACACTCTCGCCGAAACCATTCTCGCATCAAACCCGACCGAGCGCAGGAGTGAATGAAACAAGCCATTGAGCTCGTAACAGAATCCACCGCGCCCGTTCTCGACAATCTTCCTGTAAAACCGGTCAATATCCAGGACGATCTTCTCGCCCAGATGAATATCCAGGTTTTCAAATGGAATAGTCAGAAGGTGCGCCTCCTGAAGCCCGCCGAGGGTTGCGACTGACGGGGTCAGATCACCGGCATAATTGATTCTTGCGAGATACCTTGTTGTGTCCATGCTGATGTACGCGTTCCGGATTCAACTGGTTCGATACGCTCATTGTGCTGCGCCTTCGGATTGATTGGCGAGATAGTTCTGCAGTCCCATCTGCTCTATCTGGGTGCGCTGCATCTCCGCCCAATCGACGTGACCCTCTTCCATCTTCAGGATGCGGATGAGAAGATCGACAGTTGACTGGTCGGCCACTTCGTGTGCCAGACCAATTGCCTGGTTGTATGCCCGGACCGCTGAAAGCTCGGCATCCTGATCATTGGTGAGCATGTCGAGCACGCTCTTGCCAATCTTCATCGCGTTGAGCTTCGAGACGACAGGTGTCCCATCCAGAAAGAGAACCCTCTGAATGAGCCACTCAGCATGGTGCATCTCTTCCCGGGCTTGCTTCTCGATGGCCTTATGGAGTTTCTCGAATCCCCAGTTTGCGCACATCTCTGAGTGCACCATGTACTGGCTGATGGCCGTGAGTTCATCCGCGAGCAAATCGTTGAGAACACCAATGAGTTTGTCGTTACCTTTCATATGTGTTTTCCTTTCTGTGGCTGTGTGGTGGTTGATATAACTGCTGCCTGCATGGCGCGAGGGGCTCGCGAAAGCGCAGGGTGTCGTCCTAGTTCTTTGACAAATATCCGAGTGAAACCAAGAACCTTTCCTCTGCCTCCGCTGCTTCAACTCTGTACTTCTTCTCAAAGAAATAGAAATGCGGTGCATCCTGCAATCGGTGAAGTTTGCAGATGTTTCCTGCCTTTGTCATGCTCTCCGCAAACCTCTCTGCTGTCCAGAATGGACACATCTTGTCTTGGGTTCCATGAACCAGGAGCGAGGGTGGAAGATTGGATCGCACGACGTCGTTTGGAGAGACGCTCTTTGCCGGATAGCGAGTCTCCACTTGCTTGACGAACCACGGATCAAGAGTAGGATCAAAGCAGGATGAAGAGAATATCATGGCATTTGGTACTGTGCTGATCATGGGATCTTCATCAGGCTCATCAAGAGTGAGTGCAACCAGCATGTACGTTGTACCCACACCGGCCCTGATACACAGCGGTTTGAAATCCGTGATCACTTTTCTCCCTTCTTGAGGCAGTGACAGCTACCGGTCAAGTAAGCGCGCCGTCCCGCCAATGAGTTTGTTGCATCCCACCGCTTTTTGGCGGGATGAGTGAGCGAGTTGTGACGCGAGTTCTGCGCCGCCCACCACGTTGTCAGACAGCGTCAAACGGATGAGGATACTTGACTAATCCCCTCACACCATTCAACGCACTCTCTGTGGGTCCGAGAATCAAGAACGCTTCGTCAGGAACTGGAAAGGGTGCTTCAATCCCTTTGTCTCGGGCTGGCGTGAACCCGAATCGCGGATAGTATGCAGGGTGCCCCACCTCCACGACAACCCGATGATCGAGCGTTTTGGCACGGCTCAAGCCGAAGCGCACCAGCTCCGATCCAATTCCCTTGCGTTGGTAGCCTGGCATTACTGCCATTGGAGCTAGCGCCAAGGCAGGGACAACACTTGAGTGGCCTTCAATACGTATCGGGCTGAAGAGAATATGA
>CAYHRX010000526.1:0-2789 GCA_964359075.1 uncultured Chitinophagales bacterium | reverse complement strand
TTGGCGAGTAGCCACACCATTCTAACACTGTTATGATATGGTGTCCCTGCCATGAAGAAATCACCAACGCATGCCCGGCTGAACGAGGTTTGTGGTGAATTATGCCAAAAATAGCTTTTAGCGTCCTCATCCTGGTTACTGTATCTACGGCGGCCTGCTTTGGACAGAGTGTTTTCCTCAAAGACGGCGAGGATGCAACCACCGTTGCGGTTGGCGTGGCAGGAAACAAAGACGCATTCTCATTTGGTGGAAGCATAGGTTTCTCTATTAAGGGCCGCTTTGATATTCGTGTCTCTATTGGTTTCACATCCTTCTCAAACATCAGTTACTCTGGCATGCCACTCTCACTCGCTGTGGAGTATTGCTTCTTCAAAGACCAACGTCAAAGCGACCCCTTCTCCTTTTCCAGCGGAGTCGGTGTTGAGACCGCAACCTACTCTGCAAGGTACTCAAAGTCGGAGATCAGGAGTAATTCCGTGTGGCTATTTACAAACCTCTGTCGCAACATTAGTTTCACTAAGACATTCGTGATTCAGCCTGGACTGGAGACCCGTTATGTCACCAGTTTCTCGCGTGCAAAGCAAACTGCAACCATTTACTACTTCGGCTACTCTTCCGGAAGTTCTTCACAACTCAAAACCAGCCAACAAGATGAGGAGTCCAGCTTCTGGATTTACACCGTAAGTCTCGCGTTTGCATTTCTGGACTCTGAGGAACGCAGGTTTATTATCACGCCGGCATACTCGTTCACAAATCAACTAAACACCTGGCACATTGAAGTAGTCCACATGTGGTAATCCCGTCGCACTTCATTCGGTCTCCTGTCGTTGCATAAGACACTGATTATCAGTATGGTACTGACGTTTTTGACCAGCGCAACTCACAAACCCTGTTACGATCACCGTTCATTCATGATGCATCTATTTCTATGAGAATCGCCATCGCTGCTTCTGAAGCTGCACCCTTTGCCAAAACCGGAGGTCTTGCGGACGTCGTCGGTGCTCTCCCGAAAGCCCTTCATCAACTTGGCTGCGAGGTGAAGGTGTTCATGCCGAAATACTCCACCATTGACGAGGCGAAATACGACCTGCACTACGAATACGGCATAGGTGAGATGCCCATCGGCATCGGGGGCACTGTGTGGCCCGTGCATGTGCAACGCTCCGCACTGCCCGGCTCTCCGGTAGAGATCTACTTCATCGACTGCCCGTACTTCTTCCACCGGAAAACTATCTACACCAATGACCCCGACGAAGACGAGCGGTTCATCTTATTCAGCAAAGCGGTGATTGAGACACTGCAACGTCTCCAGTGGGCGCCTGATGTCATCCACTGTAACGACTGGCAGACCGCTCTCATTCCTGTGCTATTGAAGCGCAACTACAAGTGGGATATGCTGTTTGATAGAACAGCGACACTTCTGTCAATCCACAACATAGGCTACCAGGGATTGTTCTCCCGTTCCGCATTGCAGGCAGCAGAATTAGGTGAAGATCTGTACTATCCTGGGGGTCCCCTCGAAATGAACAATGCCGTGTGTTTCCTGAAGGCCGGCATCTTGTTCTCCGAGATTATTGGTACCGTCAGCGAAACATACGCGCACGAGATTCTGACGCCCGAATACGGTGCGGGCATGGAGAACATCCTTCGCACGCGTGAGCACGATCTATTCGGCGTCATCAATGGTATCGATGACGACATCTGGAATCCGGACATCGACCACCATCTCCCGTTCCACTATTCGCCGGACAGGATCGAGGGCAAGCTGGAGAACAAACAGTTCCTGCTGAGGAACACCGGTTTGCCGTTCAGCGAGCACCGACCGCTCATCGGCATCATCTCCCGGCTGGTCGTACAGAAGGGGTTCGACCTAGTTGCCGATGCCATCCACGACCTGATGATGATGGACGCACAGTGGGCGGTGCTTGGGAGTGGAGAGATACGCTTCGAGAATCTCTTTTCATCAATTGCACACACGCTACCGCACAAGGTCTGGACGTACATCGGCTTCAACAACGAGCTGGCGCATCTCATCGAAGCAGGCGCGGATATGTTCCTCATGCCGTCGCGCTATGAGCCGTGTGGCTTGAACCAGATGTACAGCCTGCGCTACGGCACCGTGCCCATCGTGCGGAAGACCGGCGGCCTCGCGGACACGGTGCAGGACTGGCATGAGTTCGAGGCACAAGGCCTCGATATCGGGAATGGCTTCTCGTTCGACGACGCAACAGGCCACGCGCTCAGCACAAGCGTCCGGCAGGCGCTGGAGGTCTTCAAACGCAAACCGCTCTGGCGCAAGATCCAGATGAACGGTATGACGCGCGACTTCTCCTGGAAGGCTTCCGCAAAGAAGTACGTCGCACTCTACGAGAAAGCTATCGCCCGAAAGCCGTAACTTGCCACTCAACCGGGAGCACTGTATGGAGAAGGAACCTCATTGGGAGTTGCTGACAACCGTCGGCGCTGTTTTCGAATCCGACATGATCGTGGAGATGTTGAACCGGCATGGGATCCCTTCGATGGTGAAAGGTCCGGAAGTTGGCATCTGGGGATACGGCTGGGGCGGAACGGTGCCGCAGGGCGTTTCGGTCTTTGTTGCGTCAGACCGCCTTGAGGAGGCGAAACGATTGTTGGAGTCGTTCAGCGGAGCAAATGAAACGCAGTAGGCATCGTTGATTTTTACTCCTCGAATAGCTACACTGATACCAGGTAGGACGACATCCAGCATACTTCATCCTCGATGCACCTCCAGTTTCAAGGCGCTGCCCGCACCGTTACCGGCTCCATGC
>CAYHRX010000525.1:0-2795 GCA_964359075.1 uncultured Chitinophagales bacterium | reverse complement strand
CTCCGGTAGACTGGTTCTCTTCGATGATCTCGGTGCCGGTAATGTCGCTTGGCATCAGGTCGGGGGTGAACTGGATGCGACTGAACTTCAGGTCGAGGACTTGCGAGAGTGTCCTGATAAGAAGCGTCTTGGCAAGTCCGGGAACGCCGACGAGCAAACAGTGACCGCGGGAGAGCAAAGCGATCAGCAGGTGCTCGACAATGGCATCCTGGCCAACAATGACCTTGGCGATTTCTTTCCGCAGCGCGTTGAACGACTCGTTGAGCAGGCGTGCCGCATCAACGTCATTCAGCTTCTCGATAGGTTGAGGTGTGGGCAATGAGGTTTCCTTGTGAATCAGTATTGCTGCCCGGCGCTCCCCCCTTGGTTAGGAGGAAAGAGACGGTGGTTAGAGTCTTGACTGCCAGTAGATCTTGCTCTTCAATTCCTCCAGCCAAACCTGATAATCCTTGGTGCGCTTGTAGTTCAATGCGATGGATTCAATGCGCTGGTAGTCGCCGTCAAGTGTCAGCGTGTGTGCCGGAGTTCGTCGCTTCATCCACACGATGTGGTAACCGTAATTGTTGCCTGTCTGCAGTTTTGCCGGCATGCTGATCTCACCCTCTTTGAGTGGAGTGACTGTCGCATACAGGTTCTTGTCCACACCGTCGAGCTCTGCAGTTCCCAGGTTGCCGCCGATAAGATTCGTTTCTTTGTCTTCGGAGAACTTCTTGGCAAGCTCAGCGAAGTTTGCACCGGCAAGGATGGCGTTCCGGAGCGAGTCGAGCAGCGTGATTGCGACCTTGTTGCTGGCCTCTGTGCGAGGCACGCGGATGAGGACGTGGCGCGGGTGTACGGCGTCGCCTCGTCGCTCCAACAACTGGATGATGTGGATCCCAAACTCGCTTTCGACTAAGCCGGAGATCTGCTTCTCGGAGAGTGTAAAGACGGCCGTCTCGAATTCTTTCACAAACTGTCCCCTCCTCACCAGTCCAAGGTCGCCGCCCTGTGAAGCGGAGCCGGGATCTTCAGAGTGGCGCTTCGCGATCTGTGCGAAGTCAGCGCCCGCCTTGATGCTATCGAGTATTATCTGAGCTTTGGCTCGTGCGGCCTCATGTGCGATTTTGTCGAAGCCGGGCTTGATGAAGATATGGGCCAGCTCGACCTCTTCCGGCACTTTGCCGAGACTGTCTTTGAATGTCCGGAAGAATTCCTCCACCTGTCGTCTGCTGATTGTCGCTGCGCCAAAACGTTGTTGTTGCAAACGCTGTGTCAGCAGGTTCTTCCGCATCTCATCCCGGAACTCACGCTTGATCCTGCCAATCGGCATGCCGTACACCTCTTCGAGCTTTGCCTCCGAACCGAACTGCTGCACTCGCTGCTGGATCACCTGGTCGAGCTGCTGTTGCACTTCCTCATCGGAGACATTGACGCTATCCTCGATCGCTTTGGCAAGGATCAGCTTTTCGTTCACCATCGACTGAAGCACTTGTTCCTTCAGTCCGGGCGTATTGGGATCGAGTTTGTTATTGAAGATGTAGAACTGCACCTGAGCGGTAAGTTCCGATTCGAGGATGATCTCATTGTCAACAACGGCAACGATACGGTCGAGTACCTGAGCGGAGACAGGAAACACCAGCATCATGCATACAACAACCTTCAACACAGATCGCATCATCATCTCATTGCATGTGAAATTGTATCGGCTCCAAGTCTGATCTCGACAGAATGTTTGCTCTTCAGCTCGGCGAGCAGTTTGTTGTACCGGGTCCGCCGTTGCTCGATCAGTATTATGTCGCGTATTTCCGTCCGGACATATTCTAGTTCCGGGAGATCGCCCTGCTTCTTCATGCTGTGAGCAACGAGGACGTAATAGCCGGCGTCTGTCTTCACCACAAACGAGACCTCGTCTCTGGCGAGGTTTTTCGCAAGCTTCCAGAGCTCAGCAGGATACAAGTTGCTCTGGGTGAAGTACTGCCGGGTTGCCACCAGCAGGAGGTGGGGCTTCAACGCGGAATCCTTCTGAACTTCCTCCACCGCGACGGTCCAGGCGGTGTTCCTCACGAGCTTACCGCGGAACCCGTTCGCAGCGTCTCGGTCGCCGAACAACGCATAGCTAACATTTGCTACATCTTCACGGAGGCGAAACGCGTCAGCCCCCGAGTTATACAATACAACAACGTCATCGTCGCTCACGTTCTCGTCGGCGTACAGTTCCTGTTCAAGTAGTGCGCCGATGACGAGCTTCCTGGTCGTTGCCTCAATCTGACGGCGGAGCCGGTCGCTGTCGGTGAGGCCGCGGCGTTTTGCTTCCTGGTACAGAAGCTCGGCGTTCACCCACTCGGCGATGTACTCACGTCGTCGGTCAGGCGTCTGGGCGAGTGAATCGTGCGCTTCGGCCAGGTCTTCTTCGGTGAGAGCTGACTGGCCAACGCGGGCAACGAAGGGCTTCTGTTCTGCCTGCTTCGAACAGGCCTGCAGCAGGATGAGCGCTGCCGCCATCCACCACGGTATCGTCCTACTTCTGTGGAGCAAATGCGGTCTTCAAAACCTCCTTGTATTCAACGACAGGATACTTCTTCCGCAATCCGTCGATCCACTCCCTCTCCAGCCGTTTCGACTCGTACTCCTGGAACGAGCTGGATATCTCGGTTCCTGCTTCTTCAAATGTCTTTTGCCGAATGGGGTCCTTCGTATTCAGCCGCACGATGGAGATGCCGTACTTTGATCTAAACGGAGCTGAAACTTCTCCCGGTTGCAGCGAGTCCGCCTTTGCCGTCCGCTCGTCGGTTGTCACCGGAAGGAGTGCCGTCTCC
>CAYHRX010000524.1:0-2810 GCA_964359075.1 uncultured Chitinophagales bacterium | reverse complement strand
CCCCCCCCCCCCCCCCCCCCCCCCCCCCCCCCCCCGCCCCCCCCCCCCCCCCCGCCGCCGGCCCAAAAGTCAGGGATCTTGGTGATTGGGCTGTGAGTCATCCGTTCAGTCCACGTTTGTTGCAGCGTTTCATGCTTTTCCCTCCTTAGCACATCGACCCCGTCTGTTCCAATCACAGTGACTCACCCTGAGGTGCGAAGGTACTTCATGACCATTCCTGAAGCTGTTCAGCTTGTCCTTCAAGCTGGGACAATGGGAGAAGGTGGTGAAGTATTTGTTCTTGATATGGGAGAGCAAATCAAGATTGTCGATCTTGCCCGCGATCTTATTCGTCTTAGTGGCTTGGAGGAGGGCCGTGATATCGATATTGTGTTCACAGGCCTCCGTCCGGGAGAGAAGCTATCTGAAGAGTTGTTCTTTGATGGCAACGGTATTGACCGTACAGACCATGACAAGATCCTGGCTTATCGAAACGGATCGGACTACATTCATGAGAAAGTACCCGTGGAAGAAGGAACGCAGGCTTCGGTTGGACGTCGATACATTGATCGAAGCTTCACGCCAAGGTAATCTCAAGGTCGTTGATCGAATGCTGAAGAAACTCGTTCCCGAATTCGCTCCTCTGACATCCTTCCCGCCTCGTGGCGGAAATCCTGCGCTACCTTATCAAGCATCCGGATGCAAAGGATAGCCCGGAAGGAATCAAACGTTGGTGGATCTCGTCGGAAGGATGTGCACCATCGAACTTGGGAAGACTACTGAGACACAAGCTTGAGGTGTTCTCGCAAACAGAAAGAGTCTTGGGCAAACCCAGGAGGTTGTACCTTGTCGATATGAACAAGGTTCAGGACTATTGCAGGCGATAACTTGAACAGGGAGGAATGATGTTCTATGTGATGCGATGCTATGGCGGGGTGATCAATGTCGGCAACAAAAAAGCATAGCCGGCAGCGAGGGACCCGAACTTCTCTTTGAAAAGAAGTATGATGAAGTACTCACTAATGAAGAGATGGATGGAATTGCAGATTTGGCGGTTGAGATGATTATGTGGCATAAGAAGTTGACAGGTACCACTAATTATGAAAAGGCGGAGGACCAAAATGAATGAACCCATTTCAGCTGTTGGCTACGTGCGCTGCTCGACCGACCAACAAGAAGATAGTCCCGAGCAGCAGAAAAAAGCGATAGAGGCATTTGCACAGAAGTACAATTACTCCATCGAGCATTGGTACATCGACTTCGGCAAATCGGGAACGACGTTTGAGCAACGTCCGGAATTTCAGAAGTTAAGGCGTGCGGTCAAGCTGGTGCGGATTTTAGCAAGGTGATCTGTCATGACGAATCCCGATGGGGATGTGCAATTGACTCCGAGGAGAATACATACTGTCGTGTGCATTTCCGGAGGCATGGTGTTGAGGTCGTGTTGGTGAAAACCCCTATCGATCCGCAGCATGAATATGCGCCGATGCTCAAGTCGTTCGAGAGCATTCAGGCGTCCCAGTTTAGCAAGAAGTTATCGGAGTTGACGCTGCGAGGGGCAGAGAACAACGGAAGATATTCAAACGGAGGCTCAGCACCTTACGGTTTCAAACGAGTTGCAATCAATCTTAAGACAGGTGCGGAGAGAGACCTTGGAGTTGGAGATCGTATCATAAAGGGTCAAGAGAAAGTTGTGTTTGCCGTCGGTGACCCATCAGAGGTACAGATTGTGGAGCGGATTTTTCAACGCCGGATTCAGGGCTTTTCATACTCCACCATCGCAAAGGGATTGAATCGTGATCGTATCATTTGCCCCAAGCGAGGGCGTTGGAGAAATAGGGACCAGAAATGGAGTGGTGCAACTGTCAAAGGCATACTGGGAAATCCCGTATACATGGGCGTCAGGGTCTACAACCGTATATCCAATAGTCGCATCCAAGCTCGGCAGAAATCGAAGGACGTGAAGGCGGGAATCAATTATCCACACTGGAAAAACGACCGAAGCGAATGGATCGTGTATCCCGATGCACATGCTCCAATTGTGACCGCCAAAGTATGGGAAGAAGCGAACTCGATCAATCTAGGCAAAGGCATGGCGAAAAAAAGTGGTCACTCCTATAGCAGCCGGTTCTTGCTCACTGGCAAAGTCTATTGCTCACTATGCGGGTTCGCATTCCAGGGTTGTTCAACAACCTCAAAGGGACGAGACTATTCACGATATGAAGATGGTGGCTGGAAAGCAAAAGCCGTGTGTGATTACATTGGGATATCAAAACAGCGTTTGGAGACTTTTGCGTTCCAGTGTGTTTTGGAAACGCTATCAAGTCCCGACTTTAGAATACGAGTTGAACGCATGCTGCAATCCTCGATTCGCAGGATTTCCAACACAATGTCCGAGGAGGGAGAACGATTAAAGAAATTGTTGGACGAAAAGACAGTGATGGCTCGAAACTTGGCAGATGAGCTTGCGATGGGTAATCGCTCAGAAGCAGTGCGAACCAGGCTTGGGGAACTTGAGAGAGAGAAATCAGCAATCGAAAGAAAACTGGAAACGGTAACCCGAACCGAAAAGATGCAAGGTCAAGCAAACGACCTCCTGGTAGCGGTTCAGAGCTTTGCCCGAGACTTCAAGCAAATCTTTGAAAAGTCACCAATAGAGTATCAGAAACGATTGATGCAGATGTGTGTTTCACGAATCCTGGTGGACCGGCAGAAGAACCTAGTTACGGTTTACGTATGGCAGGTCCCCCCTGGTGTCGCAGGAAGTGCAGGAATTGGCAGAAATAAAAACGGCAGCTGCAAAAGTTGCAACTGCCGGAAGTAGCGGGGAC
>CAYHRX010000523.1:0-2817 GCA_964359075.1 uncultured Chitinophagales bacterium | reverse complement strand
CGCCGAGGGGCAATTCCACGATCACGCCCTTCTCGATGATGCGGACGATCTTTCCTTCCACGTCGGTGCTGACCCTGTAGTCTTCGCCGAAGCGATCCCACGGGTTCTCACCCACCTGCTTGTGACCGAGCGAGATGCGACGCTGGTCGACATCAACACCGAGAATCACGACATCCAGCTCGTCGCCCTTCTTCACGACTTCACCCGGGTGACGGATCTTCTTCGTCCACGAGAGATCGGAGATATGAACAAGACCATCCACGCCCTGTTCGAGTTCAATGAACACCCCGAAGTTGGTGAGATTCCGGACGACACCCTTGTGGCGTGACCCGACAGGATATTTCTGCATCAGATTCAACCACGGATCGGGCTCCAGCTGCTTGATGCCAAGCGAGAGCTTTTTGTTGTCCTTATCGAGGCTGAGAATGACAGCGTCGATCATCTGCCCCATTGAGACAACCTGCGACGGATGCTTGATGTGCTGCGTCCAGCTCATCTCGGAGATGTGGATGAGTCCCTCGATGCCCTTTTCGATTTCCACGAATGCGCCGTAGTCGGCAAGCGAAACGACCTTGCCAGCCACCTTGGTGCCCACCGGGTACTTGTCCTGGATATTGTCCCACGGATGTGGCTGGAGCTGTTTGTAACCGAGAGAGATGCGCTTCTTCTCCTGGTCGAAGTCGAGGACAACGACGTTGATGGTCTGATCGAGCTTGACGATTTCGGAGGGATGGTTGATGCGACCCCACGAGAGGTCAGTAATGTGGACGAGGCCATCCACGCCGCCGAGGTCGACAAACACGCCGAAGTCGGTGATCGCCTTGACTGTTCCTTCGAGGATCTGTCCCTTCTCCAGCTTCTCGAGGATCTCCTTTCGCTGGCCCGACATCTCCTCTTCCACGAGAACCTTGTGGCTGACGACAACGTTCTCTGAAGGATGATTGACCTTCACGACTCGGAAGTCCATCGCCTTGCCGATGAACGCATCAAAGTCACGCACGGGACGCACGTCAATCTGCGAACCAGGCAGGAAGGCATCAATGCCGAAGAGATCGACCACGATACCGCCCTTTATCCGGCGGACGCAGCGACCCTGCAACACCTCACCGGTATCGAAGGCCTTTGTCACGCGTTCCCATATCCTCATGAAGTCGGCGCGTTTTCGCGAGAGAACAAGCTGTCCGTCCTTGTTCTCGACACTTTCAAGGAAGACTTCAATCTCTTCGCCGACTTTCAACTCATCAGGATGGGGGAATTCTGCCTTCGGGACGATACCTTCGGACTTGAACCCGATGTCGACCGACACCTCGGCATCGCCGATGAACACGATCCGGCCTTTAACGATTTCGCCTTCATTGATCTTGCCGAGTGTGCCTTCGTACAGCTTCATCAGGTCGCTGTACTGCTTCTCGTCATACTCCTGTTCGTCAAGTGTGGCAGACCGCTTGAATAGGTCCTGCGGTTTCGTAACGCCGGTCCGCGTCGTTACATTTGCATCCTTCAGTACTATTGTTTCTTCAGCCATTCATCCTCCAGTTGTTGAACATAACATCCCGGTCGTGCCGGGACATCCTTGTGGGTTTCGTTTGCAACGACGTCATCGGATCGTTGCACACATCCACTCACAAGGGAAGCATTGTGTGATTGATTTTGTGTTTAGTGATGACTATGCACACTCCTGGTGGAGTGTACAATTCCTTGTTCTCTTATGCGACTGCTGGCTGGAATACGTTTCCGATGGCCAGCTTCACTCGTTCCATCAGCCATTGCGGAGTTGATGTGGCGCCGCTAACCCCCACGGCGTCCTTTCCCTCAAACCACTCCCGCCTCAGCTCTGTCTCATCCTCAATAAAGTACGTGTTCGGGTTTGCGTCGCGGCAGATTTCGTAGAGCACTTTTCCGTTGGAGGAGTTCCTTCCTGCAACAAAGACCATAACCTCGTTTTGCGCGGCAAACTCACGCAGCTTCTTGTCCCGACCCGACACCTGTCCACAGATTGTGTCTTTGGCATGGAAATCAATTGCCGAGTCTTCGAACGTCCCGACTTCCAGTTCCTTGATCTTCTCTTTCAGGGCACCCGCAATCTGATGGAACGTCGGCTTGTCCATCGTTGTCTGCGAGAAGAGAACTGTCTTTCGCGTGAGATCAACCTTCGAGATTTCCGCCACCGACTTTACCACGACGGCTTCACCGTTGGTTGCCCCCACTAGTCCAATGACCTCGGCATGATCCTTCTTACCAAAGATGACAACCTGATAACCCTTGTCGTAGAACTTCCGGATCCGTTCCTGCACTTTCGTAACAACGGGGCAAGTAGCGTCTACGAGTGTAATGTTGTACTTGCGGGCAAGTTCGTATGTCGAAGGAGGCTCACCATGCGCACGGATGAGGACCTTCTGCCCTTCCAATCGCCCGAGATCAGTGTGCGTGATTGTCTCGAGTCCCTTTTGTGCAAGTCGTTCAATCTCCATCGGGTTGTGGATAATCGGGCCGAGCGAATACATCTTCGGCGTGTCTTTCAGCTCCTCTTCGGCGATTTCCACAGTACGGACAACGCCCCAGCAGAATCCGGAATGTTGATCGATCGTTACTTTCATCGGTTGCTTGATTTTTCCAGAATCTCCTTCGCCTTCCTTACAACAAACTCAACCTGTTCATCGATCGTCAGGTTAGATGTATCCAACTCGATTGCATCATCCGCACGTTTGAGCGGGCTTTCCTTGCGAGTCGAGTCGAGGCTGTCTCGGAGTGCAATCTCTTGCTTGAGTGTTTCCAAAGAAGTGTCTGCTCCCCGCTCCATCAGTTCCTTCCTACGCC
>CAYHRX010000522.1:0-2825 GCA_964359075.1 uncultured Chitinophagales bacterium | reverse complement strand
TGCCGGAACAGAACGTAACGTTCGATGTTGATGTCACCGACTCGGCTGTGTGGATTGCAAGTTGGTCGAGCGGCATTCGCAGGCTCAAAGCCTTCGACAGTACATGGCAGCGCATCGTCCTCCCTTCACAGACTCGCAACACAATCTCTCCTTCTGATCAGTTGGGCATCTATGTCATCGATCCACGGAAAGACAACAACTTTCTCGGATTCTCTGTTTTCGCTCAAGACGATTCGATCATCTGGGCGGGAACAGCAGGTGGTATCAACAAATCAACCGATGGCGGAGTGAGCTGGGCCAAGTTCAATACGCTAAATCAGCAAGCCCACATTCTCGGCAACTGGGTTATTGCCATCAAGGGACAACCGCTTGGTACAGGTTACCGGGTGTGGTGCACAAACTGGAAAGCCGACCTCGACCCCAACGAGCAGTACGGTGTGAGTTACACAGACGATGACGGCCGGATCTGGAAGAACTTTCTTCACGGCATCAAAGCGTACAACTTTGCGTTCAGAGATTCCATTGCGTACGTTGCAACTGAGGAAGGACTGTACCGCACTGCTGATGGGGGAAGGTCCTGGAACCGTTCCGGCACCATTATCGATCAAAGAACCGGGCAGCGGATCACTTCAAAATCATTCTTCTCCGTCGGCGTCATAGGCGATACTGTATTTTGTGGAACTGACGATGGCCTGGCCCGGACGATTGACAATGCCACGCACCCGTTCGGTGAAACATGGGAGGTTGTTCGAGCGTACCAACCTGTCGGCAAAACTTCCACTACCTACGCGTACCCAAACCCATTCTCTCCGTCCCAGGAAAGCGTTCGCTTCCACTACGGTACTGGTGGTGTTACGGCCTCAATCACGCTCGAGATCTTCGACTTCGGTATGAACAGGGTGCGAACTGTCGTGAAGGATGCACAGCGTGCGGGTTCACAGGAGTATGATGAAATCTGGGATGGTTCCGATGATTCGCGCCGCCAGGTAGCCAATGGGGTTTATTTCTACCGCGTCGTTGTCAACAACGGCGATCCAGCGTGGGGAAAGGTGATGGTACTACGGTAACCATGAGGACTTCACTTACTAGGCTGGCTGCCGGGACACTCTTCCTCGTGACTTCTGGACAGATATCTTTCTCCCAACTCGGTGGCACAGCCGGCGCATTCAGCAGAATCGGATTCGGTGCACGGGGAATCGGGATGGGCAATGCGATGACTGCCGTAACATCGGGAGACGTTGTTGGCTATTATAATCCCGCTCTCCTTTCCTGGGCGGAGTACCGGAACATCTCGGCATCGCTGGGCATCCTCGCGTTGGATCGGCGACTGAATTTCCTCGGTTACTCTCAATCCTTGAAACCGAGTGCCGGTATCTCAGCAGGCATCATCAACGCTGGCGTGAGTGACATCGACGGTCGTGACTCTGACGGTGAGCCGACAGGCCCGCTGAAGACGTCAGAGAATGAAGTGTTCCTCAGTTTTTCCAACAAGTTTAAGTCCGGATTCAGTGTCGGCATTGCTGTGAAGCTCTTTTACTATCATCTTTACACTGACGTTTCGTCGACCACCGTTGGGATTGACCTCGGATTGCTCGTCCCGATTGGCGAAGCATTGGCAGTTGGCGCCTCTGCTCGTGACATCAACTCAAAATACCAATGGGAGACCTCGGAGATCTACGGTCAGAAAGGCAACTCCACGAAAGAAGAGTTCCCTCAGCTCTACACTGTCGGCGTTGCCTACAAGCTCCCCGATAGCCTCGGCGTGGTGGCGGTTGATGTTGAGACTTCGAACAAGAAAACGCTGACCGCCCGTTTCGGTGTGGAGATACCACTCATCCCGGAAATCACCGTTCGCGCAGGAATGGACCGGATCGATCTCAAGGAAAAAGGATACGGAGTGCGGCCGACGTTCGGCTTTACGGCCCGAAAGGATCTCGAGACATGGACTCCAGCCATCAACTATGCATTTGTAGTGGAGCCCTTTGCGCCGTCGCCAATGCATGTTGTGTCACTCTCTGTAATCTTCTGAAAGGTTGAGGATGATGAACTACGTGCTGAAAAGACCAGCCCTAGTCCTGCTAATGCTGACGCTTGTTGCTCCTCCCCTTCATGCTCAGGCGGGAAAGTCCGGACTTGCATTTCTGAAGCTTGGCATTTCAGGACGGGGACTTGCGATGGGTGATGCCATGAGTGCAGCGGTGTCCGGGGCGCCGGCAACCTACTACAACCCCGCAGGACTCCTCGCACCGCAGGGGACAAGCACTTCGCAGCTCATGTTTATGCACAAGGAATGGATTCAGGACACCCGCGTCGAGTTTCTTGGTGCCAGCATCATGCTTGACGAGGAGAACGCCATCGGCTTCTCTCTGAATTCAACAACGGTTTCAGACATTGAGATACGTACGCGGCCAGGAACGCCGGAAGGATCCTTCACTGCGCGCAACTTCTCGCTTGGCGCCAGCTATGCGCGCTCGATTGCCGAAGACCTGGACATCGGCATCACAGGAAAATTCCTGTATCAAAAAATCCTGATCGACGAAAGCTCGGGGTTCGGAATTGACCTTGGTGCACAGTACAAGACTTCGGTCGAGAACCTCTCCGTTGGTGCTGCCCTGGCAAACATCGGCAGCATGCAAGGTTTGAGAGGTGAAAAAACAAAGCTCCCCACACTCCTGAGGATCGGTCCGGCGTACACGTACGAGCTGGATGGTATCAACTCACGGTTCCTTTTTGCGTCCGATCTCCTCTACGTAATCCCGGAGAGCAAGACGTATCTCAATGCTGGCGGGGAATTGCTGTTCAATAACACTGTCGCAGCACGATTG
>CAYHRX010000521.1:0-2845 GCA_964359075.1 uncultured Chitinophagales bacterium | reverse complement strand
CGTCCCTCCGGGTCCACCATCATGTGCTGACACACTGCAGCCGTGATGGGTTTGCCGCAGTAGGACATTTGCCGCGGGATGACGCCGAGGAATCCGACGACCTTCCCGCTTTCATTCTCATACACCAGGGAACGGATATCATCTCTGTACCATGGGTTGCGAAAGCAAATCTCTGAGAAATTGTGGTGCTGGTTTTCTTTGTCAAGATGGGCACTGTTTGGGAAGAGTTTGATATTCAGCTCAATGATGCGCGGAATGTCTTCCTCTGTGAACGGTCTGACTCGACCCATTACTAAGATGTCCTTGATAAGAATCTGGTTTAGTGACTATGTGGGAGCGATCTCCCCTGTACGCTTAATCTTACCACCCGCCGTCTTCGGCAGAGCAGGCACAAATGCCACGATGGTTGGCGACTTGAAGTCTTCAAGGTGGTCTTTGCAGAAGGCTTTCACCTGTCTCTCGGTCAGACTTCTCCCTTCTTTCAAGACGATTTCGGCACGGATTGCCTGTCCAAGAATGGGATCGGGTACACCGATTACCCTTGCTTCGTGGACTTCGTCCAATGTGTATAACACATCTTCGATTTCTTTCGGACTGATCCGCTCGCCTCTGCTCTTGATCACTTCATCCATGCGAGCAACGAAGTAGAAGTACCCTTCCTCGTCCTGACGGAAAAGATCGCCTGTGCGCAATATCCGTTCCCACTGATAGCGTCCGGGCTTCAGCATCTTTACCGTTGCTGTGGGGTCATTCCAATATCCAAGCATTACGTTGGCACCGCGCACGACCAGCTCTCCCGTCTGTCCGCTTAAGAGACGATTGCCTTTCGCGTCCTCGATCCACAGCTCAACATTCGGCATGCCGCGCCCCACTGACGTAGGCCTTTGCTCAAGTTGGTCAGGAGGAAGATAGGTTGTCCTCAGACACTCTGTAAGGCCGTGCATCAGGTACAGCGTTGTGTGAGGGAAAATCTTCTTCAGTTTTGGAATGAAACTCGGTGGCAGTGCGGCGGCAGCGTTGGTGATGTATCGGAGCGACGAGAGGTCCTCGTGTGCGAGAGATTCGAGTTGCGTGAGGATTGCATACATTGTTGGGACGCCTGCGAAGCCCGTGACACGCTCTTCTTTCATGCGTTTCACCAGCTCATACGGATAACCAAACCCTTTCTCGAGGACAAGACGCCCGCCGGTCTTGAACGTCACGAGAAGTTGTAGCAGCCCGTAGCCGAACGACAGGGGCAGCACACCGAGTATGACGTCATCAGAATTGTTGGTAAGATACTGCTTGATGGACTCGGCAGCCGCATCAATGTTCCGATGAGCAAACGTGACACCCTTGGGTTCGCCAGTGGAACCTGACGTGTAGATGATTGCCGCAAGGTCCAGATCGATGATGTAGGGGAGAGAGGTATCGGTCTGAAAAGCACACGCGGCGTCAAAATGTGTTCCTGCATCGGGAGAGCTATCCTTCCCCGTGACGAGAAGATGAGGCAGGGCCGTGCACATTTTCTCGGCATTGTGGACATGCTCCATACGGTTGGACGGAGCAATGAGAAATTTTGCCGCGCAGTGGTTGAGAATATAACCTAACCGTTCAGGAGGTGCAGTATGATTCACGACGACAAAGCATCCGCCGGCTTGTAGTATCCCGAAGATAGAGATAACTGCTTCAGGACAGTTATCGACATAGACCGCGACCCGGTCGCTCTTCTGCAATCCGTGTGCGAGCAGGTAGGCAGCAAGTCCGCTGGCGGAAGAATAGAGCGAGCCATAGGTAAGACGCTGTTGCTGCGCAACCAGCGCTACCTTGTCCGGAGATCTGTGGGCCGACTGTTTGAGATAGTCGTGGAGGAGCATCGCTACGCTGCTGCGGGTGCGGTTTTAGTGGAGACAAACGACACGATACGGTCGACCGAATCGAAGTTGTCAGCAACCAACTCGCTGTCGGCAAACTTGATCTGGAACTTCCCTTCGAGGAATGCAATCAGCTCAAGAATGCCTGTGGAATCCACGACCCCCGAGCCCAGTAGCGACTCGTGATCGAGCAGCTTCTTCTTGTCGCTGTAGATGAAGTTCTGTCGGATGAATTCGTGAACTTCTGTCCGAATCTGTTCGTGGTGCATGCCTTTCCCTGATTAATGAGACGATACGAATGATCGATCGATGAATGTTGTAAACTCTATCCGTCTGCCGCCGCCGTTGTTCTTGATGAGCTCGTTGTAGACTAACTGAGCCGAGAGTATCCCCACAAGTCCCATGTTATCCGTGTTGCTGAATGCAATTCCCGGTCGTTCAGCCCGCTCTCTGCATTTCGTGTACAGACTCCTGACGGCTTCGGCGTCAAACAGACGGGTCTCCTTCAAAGATGACTCAGAAAGGAGTTCCGCGACGTATGCAGGCGCGTCCGCGCCGACGAAAGAGACGGCGTCCGGTGCGCGGTACGGCTGCTTCGGACGACGAATGATCTTGTCGGGGACAATTCCGCGAGCAACTCTCTTAAGAATGAACTTTTCATTCAAACCGTTGAGCTTGTACTGCGCGGGCAGAGTATTGCAGAACTCCATTACATCGGCATCAAGAAATGGGAAACGACCTTCGACCGAGTGCGCCATCAACATGCGGTCGCCTTGCGAGGAGATCAGGTATGAAGACAACAGCGTTTCCAGTTCGATGAACTGAGCTTGGGCAAGTGGATCCCAGCGATGGAATTCGTTGGGCAATGTCTCCAGATATTCCGGCGCAGGATTGACCTGCAGCGTGTGTTTCGTGTCGGCGGAGAAGAACCGATGGAGCGTTGCTGTGGTCGACCAGCGCGGCTCGTGTGAGAATCCCGGCTGTCGAGAGCG
>CAYHRX010000520.1:0-2851 GCA_964359075.1 uncultured Chitinophagales bacterium | reverse complement strand
TTACGTTGGCAATAGCGTGAAGATCTTTCCGACAGCGGTGATCCAGGGGCCGTGCTTCATTGGCGCTGATTCGATGATCAAAGTGGGGGCGAAGATCTACGGCAATACGAGCATCGGGCGTTTGTGCAAGGTGGGCGGCGAAGTTGAGCACTCCATCTTTCACTCTCATTCCAACAAACAGCACGACGGGTTCCTCGGCCATTCGTACATTTCGCCGTGGGTCAATCTTGGCGCCGGCACCACGAACAGTAACCTCAAGAACACATACGGCAATGTGAGAGTCCAGATCAATGGCAAGCCTGTCGATTCGGGGAAGATGTTCGTAGGCCTGACCGCCGCCGATCATGTGAAGATTGGGATCAACGGCACGATTGACACTGGAACGGTGGTTGGTCCGTCATCGAACCTGTACGGCACGGCAATCCCACCGAAGTACGTCCCGCCGTTCACGTGGGGAACGGCCGGCAATTTTACGACCTATGATGTTGAGCGGGCCGTTGGCGTTGCCGAGACGGTGATGAGTAGACGCAATGTTGTGGCGACAGAAACCTACAAGACGATGTTCCGATATGTGTACGAACTGACAGCGAATGAACGATCAGCCTATAGAAAATAACGTCCAGGAGCGTGTTGAGCCTCGTCCATTGTTTGCCGGTGTCCGCGGGATAGCAGTAAAGATGCTGAACCGCGTCGAGCGGAGCGACTCGTATCTTGACAGGGTGCTCGATGCTGAGTTGCGTAATGCCGAACTCAATGATCTCGACAAGGGATTGCTGACGGAGCTCGTGCATGGCGTTCTGCGTTGGCAGAATAAGCTCGACTGGGTACTGAACGGCTTCTCTCACGGCAACTTCCAGAAGTCGGAAGTGAACCTGAAAAACACCTTGCGTGTGGCACTGTACCAGATTCTCTTCCTCGACCGCATTCCGCACGCAGCCGCAGTGAATGAAGCTGTAGAATTGATCAAACGAGTTCGCGGAGACAAAGTCGCCGGTCTGGTCAATGCCGTCCTGCGCAACATCATCAGGAACATTGAGGGTATTCGCTACCCCGACCCCAACGAGGACCATGTACAGTACCTCTCGGTGATGTACTCGCATCCTCACTGGATGGTGAAACGCTGGTACAAGCGCTTCGGGTACGAGGAGACGCAGAAGCTTCTGGTGGCGAACAACGAGCGTCCCGGTCTCTCGCTGCGCATCAACAAGCTGAAGGCACAGCCCGGTGAGTTCCTGACGATGCTGGACCAGCAGCACATACCATACACAGGATCGACACACGTTGACTACTTTGTGAAGGTGAAGTCGCTCACCCGGATCGGCCAGATGGAATTGTTCCGCCGTGGCTTCTTCACGATACAGGACGAAAGTGCGATACTGCCGTGCCTGATGCTTGCACCGCAGCCCGGCGAGCGCGTTATTGATCTGTGTGCCGCACCTGGCGGCAAGACAACAGCGATGGCAGAGTTGATGAAGAACGAAGGGGAGATCATCGCCATTGATAAGTACGAGACGAAACTCTCCTTCGTCAAGGCGGCGTGCGATAGGCTGGGACTGCGGAACGTGAAGCTGATGGCCATCGATGCCTCGACGTTGGAGAGCGAACAAGCGGACAAGGTATTGCTCGATGCGCCCTGTTCCGGGCTTGGCGTGTTGACCAAGAAGCCCGACATCAAGTGGAAACGTGACATCACCGACGTGATCAAGCTGGCGAAGATGCAGACTGACCTGATCGAGAACGCGGCCCGGCTTGTCAAGCCCGGCGGCGTTCTGGTGTACAGTACGTGCACGACAGAGCCTGAGGAGAACCAGGAGCTTGTCCGGCAATTCCTTGGCAGGCATCCCGAGTTCGCGATTGAGAACGCCAGTCAGTTCGTCACTCAGGCTCTTGTCAACGATGAAGGATTCGTTGAAACACTCCCCCAGAGACACAATATGGATGGCTCGTTTGCTGTGCGATTCAAGAAGGCGTCGTAGCATCTCCAACTTCATCAACTGAAACTTCCGGAGACCATGCACATGGCAGATTACCTTAGCTTAGTCACGAAAGAGATCGAACAACTCGAATCAACTCAGACCTTCAAGTATGAAGTGCCCCTCGAAAGTGCTCAGGATGGTGTGGTGAGGGTGAACGGCAGGAAGGTCGTCATGCTGGCGTCGAACAACTATCTGGGCATGTCGAACCATCCCGTGATCCGCAAGTCCGCGGTGAAAGGCATCAAGCAGTACGGCTACGGTGTTGCCTCTGTGCGGTTCATCTGCGGGACGCAGGACATCCATCTCGAATTGGAAAGGAAGATCTCAAAGTTTCTCGGGACGGAAGACACAATTCTCTTCTCCTCATGCTGGTCGGCCAATGAAGCGTTCTTTGCGTCGATCACGAACGAGAAGCTCGGCTATGAAGCGTACAAAGACGTCATCTACTCCGACCGTCTGAACCACGCAAGCATTATCGACGGGCAGCGGTTGTGCAAGGCTGAGACTACGGACCGGAAGATTTACAAGCATGCTGATGTTGATGACCTCATCCGTCAGATTGATGAGGACAAGAACAAAGACTACCGGCTCCGGATGATTGCGACAGACGGCGTGTTCAGTATGGAAGGCGATCTTGCCCCGCTGAATAAACTGGTGGAGGTGGCGAAGAAGTATGGCGCAATCCTCTTTGTCGATGACTCTCACGCGGTTGGTGTATGTGGCAAGACTGGACGCGGTACGCCTGAAGCGAAGGGCGTTCACGGCCAGATTGATGTACTTACAGGCACTCTGGGGAAGGCAATGGGCGGGGCGTCAGGCGGGTACATCAGTGGGTAGAAGGTGTTGTTCACCTACCTGCGTCAGAAGTCGCGTTC
>CAYHRX010000519.1:0-2856 GCA_964359075.1 uncultured Chitinophagales bacterium | reverse complement strand
GGACCGATGACGCGCTCAAACTGTTCCGATTATTGGTCGATCGATCCAGTGACGGAATTGAAACCCTGGATCCGGAAACCGGTCGGTTCATCGATGTTAATGAGAAAGCTTGCCTCGATACCGGTTACAGTCGCGAGGAGTATCTGGCTCTGCGCGTGTTTGATATTGATCCGATGGTCGACCAAGCCGCATTTGCCAAGATCGTGGCGGAGCTTCGCAAAACGGGGGCTTTGATTTGGGAAGGCGTCCACCGTCGCAAGGACGGTTCAACATTCCCTGTGGAAGTTAACCTGAGATACAACAAGCTTGACCGGGACTATATGGTCGCTGTGGTTCGCGACATCACCGAGCGTAAGCGAGCGGCGGAAGAACTCCATCTGACCATGCAACGGTTGAGCCTTGCCACGGAGTCTGCTCGGATCGGCATCTGGGATCTCGACTTGAAGAAGAACGTGCTCACCTGGGACAAGCGAATGTACGAACTGTATGGAATCAGTCCGGAGGATTTCGACGGTGCTTATGAAGCTTGGAAGAAAGGCGTGCACCCTGACGATTTGGCAGCCGCAGACGCCGAAGTGAAGGACGCCATTGCAGGAGCAAAGGACTTGCACATTCAGTTCCGAGTGGTTTGGCCGGATGGGCAGGTGCGTCACATCGAGGCCCACGCCATTGTGCAACGCGGATCCGACGGCACGCCCCAGCGTATGATCGGTGTGAACAGTGACTTCACCGAGCGGAAGCAGCGAGAGGAGACGCTTAAGCAGCAACTAGACGAATTGCGGCGCTGGTACGAAGTCACCTTGGGCCGCGAGACGCGCGTCGTCGAACTCAAACGTGAAGTGAACGAAGTGTTGGTCAAAGCCGGAGAACCGTCGCGTTATGAAAGTGCGGAAGACGGCAAAAAGAAGAGATCAGACGCCTTCCACGGTAAGACCTGAGGCGGACGCGGCTGTGGCAAGTTGGGCATCGTGAGTCAGGAATACGTCGAGTCCGGTGGTGTCGCGAATGTGAAGGGCGGTTGCCAGATGAATAGCGTCAAGAGTTCCGATGACCGTGGAAAAGCTTTCCCCGGCACGGGCGAGAATCGGATCGGAAAGCGGGACAACATCCAGAATGCCATTAATCAATTCAATGTTGCGCCGGAGTTTGGCCACCTGCGAGTCGTCAATTGCGGCCGTGAGTCGGCTTCGTTCCACAGCGCGAAGCGCTTCCGTGTGCCAAATTCGAGAACTGTACGCAACTGTCCACTGCCCCCATTCCGGCAATGGATTGCGTTCGCCGAAAAGCACGCGGAGTACGACCGAGGTGTCTATGTAGACTTTCATCGTCGCGCCCGGTCATCGAGGAGCGCTTGCACGGCGGAAAAGGGCTTCAACGGCGTGATTCCGCGAACTTTGCGGAGTGCGCTCAGAGGCAGTGTCGCTGTGCGGATTATGGTACCGGCATCCTTCCCGGAGACAATCCTGGCAACGGGCCGACGGTGGGAAGTCACCAGCACTTCTGCGCCCTGTTCAACCTTGTGCAGGTATGCGCTGAGATTCTGTTTGAGTGTGGCCACACTAACGGTTTCAGTTTTCATGTCTACAATATGGACATAACATGGACATAAGTCAACGGTGAATCGTGAGGGTGGAGAGGAACGGAACAGCGAGCAGTGACTGATAACCGATCACTGATCACCGATGACCGATGGATAGACAGATGGACAACGCAACACAAAGTCGCTCTTTCCAAGGACTACTGCTAGGCATGATCACCGCTGCCGCCGGCATTGCGGTGCTGGCCGGATGGTTGTTGGACATCCCCAGCCTGAAAGGCGTGTTGCCGGGGTTTGTTACCATGAAGGCGAACACGGCAGCCGGCTTCGTCCTCGCCGGGGCGTCGCTGGCGCTGTTGGGCGGCGCGGCGCGCTCCATGCCGGGACGGCGGGTGTCGCAGGTGTGCGCCTTTGCCACGGCGCTGCTGGGGTTGGTGACCATCAGCCAGTATCTCTTTGGTCTGGACTTCGGCATTGACCAACTGCTCTTCCGGGAACCGGCCGGCACGGTGGGCACGCTCTCCCCAGGCCGCATGGCTCCCGTTACGGCGGTGAACTTCCTGCTGTCGGGCTGTGCGCTATTGTCTTCCGGCTTCCGTCGCACGATCCGCGCCGCACAGTGGCTGGCCCTGCTGACGGGGGTGATGGGTTTGTTGCCTCTGATGGGGTATTTGTACGATGCAACCATGCTTGTTGGCATCGGCTACTACGCGCAGATGGCGCTCCACACAGCGGCGCTCTTTATCCTCATCAGCATGGGCGTGCTCTTCCTGCATCCGGGAGAGGGCTTCATGGAGACGGTTACCAGCCAGACGATTGGCGGCCGGCTGGTGAGGAGCACTGTGCCATTCGTGATCGGGGCTCCGATCGTGCTCGAATGGTTCCGTGGCGAGGGCGAAGAACGAGGTTACTTCGACGGCGAACTCGGGGTAGCCATCATGATGATTCTCCTGATGCTGTTTCTGACGGGCCTGATCTGGTGGGCGGCCCGCGCAGTGAACAGGCTCGACGGCTCCCGCCGGCGGGTGGATCAGGATTTGCGGACTTCCGAAACACGCTATCGACGGCTCTTCGATAACGCCAAGGACGGCGTCCTGATCCTGGATGCGGCCAACGGCAAGATCGTGGATGTCAATCCGTTCCTGACCGTCCTCCTGGGATACACCCCGGCTGAGTTAGTGGGTAAGCGACCATGGGATGTCGGTTCGTTCAAGGACATCGTGGTGTCGCAGGAGGGTTTCCGTGAATTGCAGGAGAAGGGCTACGTCCACAATGAAGACTTGTCGCTGAAAACCAAGGATGGCCGGCGCATCGCTGTG